>NZ_JAMYOU010000019.1:0-127036 GCF_040319995.1 Mesorhizobium sp. M0815
GCCTCGACCGCCGATCGGATCGGCGGGCTGCAGCTTATGTCAAAGGCCATTGTCAGCAATCATGAGAGTGGGGAGATTGGATGTCGCATTGGCTTTCGCCAATCTCCAATGCTTGCGGATAAGCGAGACGCTGAAGCTGCCATCTCCCCCCTTGAGGGGGAGATGTCCGGCAGGACAGAGGGGGGCGCTGTCCCGCCATCATGAAAACATCTTACCGAACAGCAGCATACGTCCAACACCTGCCACCATGATTCAATGCCGCGAGGGTGAAAAACAATGACCCGTCACGTCACCTTCATGACCATCGACGATGCCGAGCATTATACGCCGCAGCAGCGCGCCGAGATCATTGCCGCCTATCCGGCGCATGAGCGTGAGGCGCGGGCCAAAGGCATTCCGGTGCTCGGCTCCGGCCGCATATTTCCGGTGGCCGAGGAGCTGATCGCCTGTGAGCCGTTCCCGCTGCCGCGCTATTGGCCGCGGCTCGGCGCACTCGATTTCGGCTGGGACCATCCCTCGGCGGCGGTCGAGCTCGCCTGGGATACGGAGGCCGACGTCGTCTATATCACAAAGGCCTGCCGCGCTTCGCAGCAGACTCCCGCCATGCAGGCGCTGACTCTGAAACCGTGGGGCGAATGGCTGCCATGGGCATGGCCGCGCGACGGCCGCCGCGAGACACTGGAGGGTGCCGGCACCGCGCTTGCCAAGCAATATTCGGCACATGGGCTGAACATGCTCGCCAGCCATGCGCAGTTCGCCGACGGTTCGGTATCGGTCGAGGCCGGGCTGATGGACATGCTCGATCGCATGCAATCAGGCCGCTTCAAGGTGTTTTCGACGCTTTTGCCGTGGTTCGAGGAGTTCCGGCTCTATCACCGCCGGGATGGCCAGGTGGTGAAGTTGCGCGACGATTTGATGGCGGCGACCCGCTATGGCGTGATGATGCTGAGGGAAGCGGTGGTCGACCCGGCGGTGTTCAAAGCCGCGCGGCGGAAGGCGGGGCAGGCCGATCCGCTGGGGGCGTTTCGGTGACCATCCGCATCATCCCCGCCACACTGCGCGATCTCTCCTATATCGCCGCCAACCTGCGGCCGGAGGACCGAGCCGAGATCGACTGCCAGTTCGACGAGTGGTCGCCGGCTTTGCTGGCGCTGACGGCGCTGCAGGGGTTTGCCTATGTTGCCGAGCTCGACGGCAATCCGGAGGCCGGCTTCGGCGCCGCCGAACAGCGCAGCGGGCTGTGGATCGCCTGGAGCTGGGGCACGCGCCGCATGAGGCGCTGCGTGCCTGGGATTACGGAATTCTTTCACGCCGTGCTCGGGCCGCAGGTTGCGGCGCACGGCGCCTGGCGGGTCGAGGCGCGAGCGCTGGCCGCCAATGAATTGGCGCTGCGCTGGCTGGCCCGGCTTGGTGCCACGCAACGCTGCCGCCTGCCGGGCTACGGCCGGAACGGCGAGGATTTTCTGCTCTACGACTGGACGAGAATCTCTCACTTTGGAGAAAACCATGTGCCTTTTTCAAAAGCCGCCGGCGCTGAAGCCGTTGCCGCCGACACCGACCATTGCCGACAAGGACGTGCAGGCGCGCGAGGCCGCGTTGCGGGCCCAGCTGGCGGCCAATGATGGGACCGCGGGAACGGTGAAGACCGATTTGTCGCCCAGTGAGCTCACCGGCCAGCGCCGCGTGCTGCTGGGGGTTTGACATGGGCGCGATGAGAAGAGTGTTCCGCAACCGCGTGCTGGCGTGGTGGTACTGGCGCCGGCACGCAAGGTTGGTGAAGAAGAGAGGCGGGTGATGCTGCCGATCTCCCCCCTCGTGGGGGAGATGCCCGGCAGGGCAGAGGGGGGCACTGTCCCGCCGGCCTTGGTGATCAATTTGTAAGTTGCCGCCATCGGCTCATTCCGGCGGGAAACGAAAACAGAGGCTGGCGTTCCTTCGCGCCCCCCTCTGGCATGCCGGCCATCTCCCCCACGAGGGGGGAGATCGCAGCTTCCGCGTTTTCCGTAACAACCGAGCGCAAATCGTGTTCCTTCCGCACGGTTGACATTCTTCCCTCAGCCGCCATGCTGCATTGCAACATGGCTATCGAGAAGTTCGGCATGACGGAAACATCGCGCATCGAGTGCCTGGACGGGCTTCGGGCGCTCGCCGCGATCTGGGTGCTTATCGGGCACTGCCTGCTGCTGACCGGCTGGCAGGTTCCTATCCTCGGCGAACCGGACCTCGGCGTCGATCTGTTCATCATGCTGTCCGGCTTCCTGATGGTGTTCCATTACCAGCTGCGCCAGGACAAGGAGCCCTGGCAAAGGCCGGAAACCTGGCTGAAATTCTGGACCCGCCGCTACTTCAGGATAGCGCCGCTGTTCTACGTCATGCTGTTCGCTGCCCTGGCGCTTGGCCCCTATCTCTACCAGTCGAGGATGGTCATCGACGAGTTCCTGCTGAGGTCGCCGCAGGCGCCCGAGCGTTATCTCGACAGCGGCCTGAAGAATATTGGCGCCCATCTGCTGTTCCTGTTCGGCCTGGTGCCGAATTTCGCCTATCGCACGCCGCTGCCGGACTGGAGCCTCGGGCTGGAGATGCAGTTCTATGCGGTGTTTCCGGCGATCATGCTGCTGGTGCGCAGGCTTGACTGGGTATGGAGCGCCATTCTGGTCGCGGCCACCGGCAGCGCGATCGTGTTGTTGATGGGGCAATTGTCGGTGCATTTTCCGATGCCGTCGTTCCTGCCGCTGAAGATGCAGATTTTCCTGTGCGGGATGCTGCTGGCGGGCGTCGTCCATCAAAGGCAAAAGCGGCCCTTCGCATATCTGGCGTTGGCCATGGCTCTGGCCGCGCTGCCCTTCGGCGGCGGCTATGGGCTTGGCAAGCTTTTGATGCGGGAAGCGCTCGTATTGGGTTTCTTTGCCCTGGTTCTCTACCGGATGCTGCCGGGAATGATGGGCATCGTGGCCAGAAAGATCGCCATGACGCTCGCCAACAGGTTCTTTCATCTGATGGGTGAGCTTTCCTTCAGCATCTATTTGATCCATCTGCTGGTTCTCCAGCCGGTCGCGGCCCTGGTCATCACCCAGTTCGGCCACGAATTGTCGGCGCCGCTGCGCTTTGCGGTCGTCACTGTCGTCGTTCTGCCGGTGGTGTGCCTGCTGTCCTGGATCACCTACACGCTGATCGAAGTGCCCGGCCAGAAGATGGGACGTTTCGTGGTGCAGCGTTTTGGGCGGAGCCCGGCGCTCGAGGGCAGCGCATGATCAGCTGAAACTGCCGATTTCCCCCTCGTGGGGGAGATGCCCGGCAGGGCAGAGGGGGGCGCTGTCCCGCCGGCTTGTGGATCATTTGTAACGCGACGTTAGGCGAATTCCGGTTGGGCGAATCCGGTCGGAAAAACATAAAAAACGCAGGCTTGCGATCCTTCGCGCCCCTCTGTCCTGCCGGACATCTCCCCCACAAGGGGGAGGTCGGCAGCTTCGGCGTCCCGCCGCTTCTTTTCAATCAAATCCATCAAGCGAGGCTGACCATGAGCGATTCCCGTGCTCGCGATATTCTGTCGCGACAGGCAGAACTGGAGAGCGAACGCAGCCAGTACGAGCATGTCTGGGAGGCGGTGTCCGAATTCTGCGACCCCGATGCGCCCGATATGTGGAGCGGCCGCCGCCAGGCCGGCACGGATTCGCAGGCCGAACGGCAGGAGCGGCGCGGTGCGCGCGTCTACGCCAACACCATCAACTCGGCCGCCAACCGGCTGGCCGCCGGGCTGGAAAGCCTGATCATCCCGCAGTCAGAGAAATGGCATGGGCTGTCGACTGCGGCAATCAACGACGAGGAAACCGACGAGGAAAAGGAATGGGCGGAAGCGCTGCGCGATTTCCTGTTTTCGCTGCGCTACTCCGCCAATTCGAACTTCGTGCCGGCAACACAGGCATGCCTGCGCAATGTCGTGCGCTACGGCCCAGCCTATCTCTACGCCGAGGAGGGTTTTGGCGGCACGCTGATCCGCTATGCCTCGATCCCCGTGGTCGAGGGCTATCTCTCGCGCAACCGCTGGGGCCAGGTCGATATTTTCCACCGCCGCTACGAGCGCACGGCGCGGCAGGCGGCGCAACTGCTCGGCTATGAAAAGCTGCCGGTGCGGATCAAGGTTCTGGTCGACGACCCCTCGAAATGCGAGACGAAGATCTCGCTGATCCAGTGCATCCAGCCGCGCGACGAGCGCAAGATGTACAGTCTGAGCGGCACCTATCAGTATCTCGATACGGCGTTCGCTTCCTATCACGTCATCGAGGACGAGGAGGTGATCGTCAGGGAAAGCGGTTTTCGCTCGTTCCCGGTATCGTGCTTCAACTGGCGCCGCTACGAGGGCGATCCCTACGGCATCTCGCCGACCATCGAGGCGCTGACGACGGTGCGCGAGGAGAACGCCGTGCGGCGCTCCGGCCTGCGCGCCCTGCAGCAGATCACCGATCCGGCGACCGCGTCCAAGGCGCGGCTCGACTATGTGCCGGTGCTCAATCCCGGCGAGAATTATCCGGGCCTGATCGACGATGCCGGCCGGCCGCTGATCGCGCCCATCGCCACCGGCCAGAACCCGACCTATGCGTTCAATTATGCCGACAGCCGGGCCGAGGAGATCCGGGACATGATGTTCGTCAACCTGTTCCAGACGCTGGTGCAGAACCCGCAGATGACGGCGACCGAGGCCTTGATCCGGCAGGAGGAGAAGGGCGCGCTGCTCGGGCCGTCCGGCTCGATCATCCAGGCCGGCTTTGCCAGCAATCTCGACCGCGAGCTGGGTATTCTGGAAGACAAGGGACTTTACGAGGAAGACAGCCGCTTCCTGCCGCCGGCGAGCCTCGCCGGCAAGGCGCTGCGGCCGACCTTCACCGGCCCGCTCGACGTGCTGCGCCGCTCGGCCGAAGCCCGCGACACCATCCAGGTGGTGACGACGGCCATGCAGATGGCGCAATTCGATCCCGGCATCATGGACAATATCGACGGCGATGAAGCACTGAAGATCGTGCAGGGCGCGGGCCGCAGCCCGCAGCGCATCTTTCGCCGCCAGGACGAGGTGGCCGGTATTCGCGATGCTCGTGCCAAGGCCCAGCAGGAACAGGCCGGCATGGCGGCGGTCGCCGCCGCCGGCAAGGTCGCCAGGGATGCGGTGCCGGCGGCCGTACAGGCGCGCGATAGCGGCCTGCTGGATGGACTCGGCGAGCTGATGCCGCAGGGTGTGCAAGATGCTTCGGGCGGGCAGGGCGTATGAGTGGCAAACGCTTCGCCCATTCCAGCCAGGCCGGCGGCCCGGCCAAGGCGCAAGATGCGCTGGCCAAGGCCTATCTCAGGGTGTTCTCAGGCCAGGACGGCGAGATGGTGCTGGCCGACCTCACGGCTGCGACCGGCTATTACCGCCGCCCGTCCTATGGCGAGTGGCTGGCCAAGACCAAAACGCCGAACGGCTTCGAGCTGCACAGTGCGCTGAGCAATGCGCGGGCCGAAGTGGTGCAGCACATTATGGGGTTTTTGACGCTGGACGAAGCGCAGCTGGCGGCGCTGGCAAAGGCGGCGAGGCTGGAGGGGAGGTAGGGTGGTGGAGGACCTGTGGCTAAGTCTTGCTCAAATCTACGGTGAGTCGCAACGGGCTGGTTTTGACGCCTGGCGGCCAACACCTCTGGACCGATTTCGAAAGTTGTCGGGCCGCTTCCGCCGCTGCTTCCGAATGAGGTTCGTAGGATACAACCGTAACCGACTTGATCTTGCCGGCCTTGTCCAGTGTCACCTCGAAAGTGGCTTTGACACGATTGTCGACAGCGGCCACCGGCAAGACCAGGCATTCGTCAATCCGCTCAACACTGACAGCCTGTCTGGCGTGTGCGGAAACCGAACAAACAGCCAGCAGTGAGGTCATCAAAAATCGCATCGTCGCCCCCTTTGGATAGCAGACGATAGCGCCGACGTTTAATCAGCGGAAGGACCAAATCATCGGGGAAAAAGGATGCGCCGAGGCTGAAGCTGCGCCCCTCTCCCCGTTCTACGGGGAGATGATGCCGGCAGGCAGGTGAGGGGCGGAGCCGGCATGTCAGAAGTTTGCGCTGCCCCTCATCCCCCTGCCGGGACCTTCTCCCCGCAGAACGGGGAGAAGGGGGCACGCTCAATAATCGCCGTTATAATAGCGGTCGTCACAGGGGGCGGTGTAGATGCGGCCGCTGTTGCGATCCTGATAACGGCAAAGCTGTTCGCCGCGCGGCTGCGGCGTGGTGGCGTTGCCGACGACGGCGCCCAGCAAGGCGCCGGCTCCGGCACCGATGACCGTGCTCTTGGTGTTGCCGCCGATCGCCTGGCCGGCAAGCGCACCGGCGCCGGCGCCGAGCAGCGCACCGGTGCTGGTTCTCTGCTGTGCTTCGGTCTGCGCGCAGCCTGCCAATGCGGCGGTTACGAGCATGGCGGCAATGGCTCTGGAAATGGTCATCGTCTGGTACTCCCTTGAAGTCTATGAACTAATACACGGGCCGATTTTGCCAAGTGCGGTGGCATTTGCGGCGGAACATAGGCACTGAGCCTCACGAAATAAGACATGGTTGTTTTAGTCTGACAGCTCGGTTTCGGAAAGAAATGTAACCGAACAAGACGACGGAGCTTCATCTCAAATCGACCTTCGAGGGGCTACGCTGCCTCGATCTGCATCACCTTTTTTGCCGCAGCGGTCAGAAATCCGGATCGGCTGTAGCCGTGGCGCTCTGCATATCGATCGATCTGATCGAGGATATCTTCCGGAATGGTGACATTGACGCGCACGACTTTCGCCGCTTCGGCTTTCAAGGGAACCAGGATGGCGACACCGCTCAGATTGTCCTTGTCCGACATCACTTCCTCCAGGGACGACGGCTCGGGAATTGCTTCGCCATCCTCGACCAGCCCCTCGACATGAAAGGCCAGTGCTTCCTCGGCCATGGCGCGGGCATCATCCAGATTGACGCCTGCTGTCACCAGGCCCGGAAAATCGGGGAAGGAGACGCCGAAGTCGCTGTCCGCTTGCTTGTGGATCAGTCCGATGTAGTTCCGCATTTCTCTACCTCAGCTTCAAGCCGGATTGTTTTTCGATACTCTTGAGAGTGCCGATCGGGATGTCGCGCTTGGGATGCGGAACCGTCACCCGGCCCGGCTTGGCTTTGTGCTTGAACTGGGCGTGACTTCCTTTTCGAGCCACTTCGTACCAGCCATCCGCCAGCAGCCTATGAATGACATCGGCGCTCTTCATGTTGTGTATAGATACACACAGAAGGGCTAAATGTCCATGAGATTTGCGGCAGATTACGTGCCGCGGTCCAGTTGAACCTTCCTCAAATCCCCAAAAAATGGAGATACCAGATGACCCGAGGTCTTCCCCGGACGCTTTCGCGTGCCGCCGCCAGAGAAGCCGGCCTTGCCCCGCCCAAGGCGGGGCTTACCGCCAGGACGACCGGGCAGGGCGGCGCCTACCGCACCGTCTTCTCCTTCAATGCCATGCCGGTGCCGGTCACCGATGCACTGGCCTATGCCAGTCAGAAGCTGTTCGATTTCATCGATGGCAAGATCCGTATCAAGGGCGGCACGGCAAGATTGCAGTTCGCCGTGCTGACGCCGCGAGCCTCGACCATCAACGACAATGCCGCGCTAACCTGGTCGCTCGGCTCGACGGCAGCATTGAGCGCTGTGCTTGCCGGCACCATGGTCAATGTGCTGGGCGCGACCGGCCGTACGCTGGATGGCGCGGGTGCCGCGCTGTCGAGCGCATCGATTGCCGATGTTGCCGCAGCCGCTACGCTCGACGGCACCGTGACGCCGGTCGACCTCTATCTCAACCTGGCGTTTGCCACCGGCACGGATATCGACGCTGACGGCACGGTTGCCGTCACCGGCACTATCACGCTGCTCTGGGAGAACTGGGGCGACAATATCTAGGTTCCCTCCAGATATGGGTGATTGGCGAAAGCGGAAGTGACGGCCAATCTCCCCCCGCGTGGGGGAGATGCCCGGCAGGGCAGAGGGGGGCGCTGTCCCGCCGGCTTATCCAGCTGATTCGTGCTTGCAATCTTTCCCGGGGCGTTGGTGACGAAGTGCACCGGATCCTCGCGTTCCTTCGCGCCCCCCTCTGTCCTGCCGGACATCTCCCCCACGAGGGGGGAGATTGGCAGCTTCGCCGCTGGCTCTCTCTAAACCTCAACATAAGGAATCTTTTCATGACAGATCTGGCAGACGCCGGGTCCGCGGTGGCGGCGCCACCGGCGGGCAACCTTGCACGGCCACCGGCCAACGGGGACAACGGGTCCGCCCCGCCTGCGGCCAAAAGCTGGTTTGACGGTCTTTCCGAAGGCAACCGCAAGCTTGCTGAAACCAAGGGCTGGACCAAGCCTGAAAGCCTCGATCGGGTTTTCACCTCTTATGCGGAGCTGGAGCGGCAGCAGGGTGAGAGCCTGCGCGTTCCGGCAGCCGATGCAGCCGCGGAAGACTGGGACAGGTTCCATGCCCGACTGCCCGAGGCGATGCGTCCGCTGACCTCGCCCGACAAGGTCGAGTACAGGCGCCCCGACGGGCTCCCCGAAAACTTCGCCTATTCGGACGAGCTCGCCAATGCGTCCAAGGCCTGGGCAGTCGAGGCAGGTGCTACCCCGAAGGTCGCGCAGGCCTATCACGACCGCTTCGTCGGCTACATGGCCGAGCAGGCCAAGGCACAGCAAATCGCCGTTGCCCGCTCGGTCGAGACGACCCACGACGACCTTGTGCGGGATTGGGGACCGACCGGCAGCGATGGCTTTCGCCAGAAGCTCGAGGTCGCCAACAGGGCGATGAAGAAGCTCGGCCTGGTCAATGCCTATAAGGCGAAGGGCATCCTTCTGCCGGATGGCGCCTTGACCGACCCGCAGATCGCCAAGGCGTTCCACGCCATCGGCGAGGCGATGTTCCGCGAAGACACGATCGACGGCGGCGCGGCCTTGAGTGGAGGCAATCCCTTCAAGCGCAATGCTGCCGGCGAGCGCAACCTGACCGGCATCTCGGCGCTGGTCAAAAGCGACCCCGCCCGTGCCCGGCGGCTGGCACGCGAGGCCGGCGAAAACCCCGATCTATGGATGCCCAACAACCCTCTCTGAAATTGGACCATGATCTTTTCCGAAAACCGGTTTCCACTTTTCTGGATCATGGTCCGCCAATCTCCACAAACCTGAAGGAAGACAAAAATGGCAGACGCCTATACCCGCATCGCGGACGCGATCGTTCCGTCCGTCTATGCGCAATACTCGTTCGAAGAGCATGTCCAGTCGCTCGACATCTACCAGGCCGGGATCCTGTTTTCCGACCCGGCCATCGCCTCGAAGCTCTCCATGGGCGGGCGTTCCGTCGACATGCCCGGCTGGAAGGATCTCGGCAACGATCCCTCGGAGCCGGTCAATGACGACCCGGCCGACTCGATCGAGATGAAGAAGATCGGTGCGCGCCGCGAAGTCGCGGCCCGCAATGTGCGTGCGCAGGCCTGGGGCATCCCGGACCTGACTTCGATCCTTGCCGGCGACGATCCGCAGAAGCTCATCGTGCGTCGCCAGACCGACTACTGGCAGCGCGCCAACAAGCTGACGCTGCTCGGCATCCTAAAAGGCGTGCTGGCCGACAACATCGCCAATGACGGCAGCGATCTGGTGCGCGTTACCGGTGCTTCCATCGTCGACACCGACATCATCGAGGCCGCCTATCTGATGGGCGACCGCGCCGACAAGTTCAAGACGATCTGGATGCATTCGAAACAGATGAAGGCGCTGAAGCTCGCCGACCTCATCGACTATGTGCCGTCGTCCGAGCAGGGCGGGCCGCTGATCCCCTACTACATGGGGCTCAGGGCCGTCGTCGATGACGATATTCCGGTCGCCGGCGGCGTCTACACCGCCTTCATGTTCAAGGACAAGGCGATCCTGTGGAACGAGCTGCCGGTCAACACCGAAGGCGGCCCGCTCGAGTTCGACCGCAAGCCGCGGCAGGGCCATGGCGGCGGCGTCACCGAAATGGTCGGCCGCCGGCATTTCGTGCCGCATGTGCCGGGCACTCGCTTCCTCGACGCGTCCTCGGCCGGCGAATTCGCCACCGATGCCGAGCTGGCACTGGCGGCAAACTGGGACCGCACGGCGTCGAGCGTCAAGCACATGACGTTCATCGCGCTGAAAACGATGGAGGCCTGATCCGGCCGGAAGGGGCGGGCATCAGACGTCCCGCCCCTTCTGGACACCAGGTCGGCCGGTGTGGCGAATCCCAAGTTCACCCGCTGCGCCGCGCCGGAGTGATGCGAATTTTGCGGTTCGCCACAACGTTCATGTTGCTCGTTTGGCCAATCGACGGCACCAAACAGTTACAAGAAAGGGCGATGCTGCCTTGTCTGAGCAAGGGAGGTAACTATGAACGTGAAGTACAAAACAGTTCAGGAAGTGCTCCGAAAAGCGGGCATTGTCATGAGCAAGAAGGGGGAAGTTCATCGCATAAACTTCTTCAGCGGTCTGGAGGACACCGCCTACTACACACCAAGTCTTCAAGATGCCCTGGACAAGGGCTTGGCTATGGCGGGAGGTATCGGAAGGGTGAAAGCAAGCGTCTTTGCCAAGTCAGCCGAAACAGGGATCTCGACCAGCGCACGCATCGGCTGACTCAATCCAGGCAAGACATCGCCGCATTGTGCGGCGGTGTCGTGAAACCGCAATAACCGAAGGATTGCCGTCTTCCTTGCTCGAATGGAAAAAAGACGGATCACGCAGCACGTGCCACCCATTCCCTGACGGGCGGCTGGCATCGTGACCGCTCCCTGCACGAGACGTGCAACGTTCTGCCCAAGCCACAATCACAAGAAATCCCCAGCCGCCTTGAAGCGGCTTTTTGCCGTGGAGACACCATGCCCCGTTTTCCCCGACCAACCACACAGACAGAGGCCTGAGCCATGGCCATCACCCCGCTCGACATCGCCAACATGGCGCTCGCCGTGCTCGACGAGGCGCCGATCGACAGCCTCGACCAGGACGCCAAGGCGGCGCGTCTGCTCAATCTGCACTTCGACCTGACCCGCGAGGCCGAATTGACCAAGCACGCCTATGTCTTCGCTATCCTGGCGGCCTCGGTCGCCGGCTTCGACACCGGCAGCGGCGCTGGCACGCTGAACTTTGCCTATGAACTTCCCGCCGACTGCCTGCGGCCCTTGCCGCTGACCCATAATGGCGAGCCGGACGGCGTGCCGCTCTCATGGCGGCAGGAGGCCGGGTTGGTCTATTCCGATCAGGCCGGGCCGCGCATCATCCGCTATATCGCCAACCTGACCGACCCCAACGACTGGGACGCGCTGTTCACCGAGGTGCTGATTGCGGCGCTCGCCATCAAGATCGCGCATCCCTTGACCCACAAGTCCGGCATGATCGACGTCGCCCGCAGCGCCTATGACAGGGCGCTGGATGCCGCCTACTCGGCCAATGCCATCCAGCGCGGCGGCAGATTTTCCAATATGTCCTGGGCTTTCCAACGCGGCGACAACAGGTTCGCCGGCCGATGACCACGCTCTATCCGGTCCAGGACGCATTCATCCGCGGCGAGATTTCTCCCCGCTTGCACGCTCGCGCCTCGCTCGAGCTCTACCGGGCGGCGCTGTCCAAATGCACGAACTTCGTCACGCTGCCGCATGGCGGCATCAGAAAGCGCGGCGGCACGTATTTTTGCGGGGAGGTGAAGGACTCGTCAAAGGCGACACGGCTGATCCCGTTCATCTTCTCGGCCGATCAGGCCTATGCGCTCGAATTCGGCGATCTTTACATCCGCGTCTACGCCTATGGCGCCCGCGTCGGTACGGTCGAGGTGGCGGCCCCTTATCTCGAGGCCGATCTCTTCGACCTGCAATTCGTGCAGTCGGCAGACCAGATGTGGATCACCCACAAGGATTATCCGGTCAAGGTGCTGACGCGCACCGCGCACACGACCTGGACGCTCGCCGATTTCGTCTTTCTCGACGGTCCATACGACAAGATCAACACCACCGCCACGACGTTGACGCCGGCCGCAACCGGCAACGCCATGCCGGTCATGGCCTCGAATACGCTGCCAAGCGGCACGGTCAGCAACAGCAACGGCTCATCCGACGTGTGGCAGGTGTTCGACGGCGACAAGCAGGAGGGGGTGGACATAGCGGGATTTCCGAGCGGGTATCTGCGCTACCAGTTCGGCGGCGGCGAGGCCAAGACAGTCGACGCCTACTGGATTACCGCGACGAATGATCACTCAGACACTGTCTCGCCGACCCAGTGGCAATTCCAGGCCTCGCACAACGGCACCGACTGGACGACGCTCGACAGCCGGGACGGAGAGACCGGCTGGTCCAAATCGGAAACCCGCTTCTTCGACGGCTTCAACAACACGGTTGCCTATGAATATTATCAGCTGCTGTTTTCGGGCGGCGACAGCGACGGAACCGCCATCGCCGAACTGGCCCTGCACGAATACGCGCCGTCGCAAACGCCGTTTGATCTCTCGGCCTCCTCGATCGTCGGCATCAATGACGGCACTGGTTTCCAGACCAGCGATGTCGGCCGCGCCATTCGTCTGCTTGGCGCGGATGGCTTCTGGCGCTGGGCAAAGGTCACTGCCCGCACCAGCATGACGGTGGTCACGGTCCAGTTGTATGGGCATGCTCTGCCCGATCTCAGCCCGATCATCCGCTGGCGTCTCGGCACGTTCGTGCCCGGCAAGTACGTGCAGAGCGGTTCGCTTTACGAGGAGCGCCTGGCGTTCAGCCGAAAATTCTCGGTCTATGCCTCGCAAACCGGCGATTTCGACAACTTCGCCACCGGCGAGAAAGACACCGACGCGCTGGAATTCGTGCAGGCCGGCGGCGGTCAGGCCAATGACATCACGTGGGTGGCGGAATCGGACGGTGCGCTGATCATCGGAACGCTTGGCGGGGTGAGGGCGCTGTCCGGCTCCGGCATCGACGAGGCGCTGACACCGTCCTCGTTCAAGAACCGCCGGTCGCGGACCTTCGGCTGTGCCCCGATGCGTCCTGTCGATGCGGGGCAGTCGTTCCTCTATGTCACCCGCTCCCGCAAATCGATCGCCGAGTTGACACAAAACGCCACCGGCCGCTTCACCTCCGACGACGTCGGTCAAATATCGGAGCACATTCCGAAGAAAGGCGTCGTCGAACTCGCCTTTCAGACCGACCCCGACCCGCTGCTCTGGTTCCCGCTCGGGAATGGCGAACTCGGCGGCTACACGCACCAGCCGTCGCAAGACGTGCGCGGCATGCATATCCACCAGATCGCCGGAAGTTTCGCAGGATCCAACTGGGCCGTTGTCGAAAGCGCCGTGGTGACGCCCGGCCAGGACGGCAATGACGACCTGTGGCTGATCGTCAAGCGCACGATCGGCGGCGTGACCAGGCGCTATATCGAAATAAAGACCGTGCCGTTCGAATATGCGGCAATCGAGGACGCTTTCGAGGTCGACTGCGGGCTGACCTATTCGGGTGCTGCCGTCAATGTCGTCTCCGGCCTCGATCATCTCGAAGGCCAGGCGGTCGACGTGCTGGCCGGCGGCAAGGTCTACAAAGGGCTCACGGTCGCTTCCGGCCAGGTGATGCTGCCCGGCGGCGCCACCGCCGCCAAATGGCAGGTCGGGCTCGGCTACCAGTCCGAGGCCAACACGCTGGAGCTGGACGTCGGCGGCCGCGACGGCTCGATCGTCGGCCGGCGCAAGAAGGTCGCCAAGCTCATTCTTTCGCTGCTGGAAACCGACATCGCCGGGCTTCAGGTCCAGTCGTTTATCCGCGGCCGATGGGAGCAGGTTCGCATCCCGTCCGTGGTTGCTCCGGGTGCCATGGCGAAATTGTTCACCGGCAATGTCGAGGTGCCGATCGACGACAGCTGGGAAGGGCAGGGGCGGGTGAAGATCCGCCACGTCAATCCGACGCCCTGCACGATCAGGGCGATGACACCGGTGTTCGACGCCGAGCCTTAGACGCATTGCAGGTTGGCGAAACTCTTGACGACGGCCGATCTCCCCCCTCGTGGGGGAGATGTCCGGCAGGACAGAGAGGGGCGCTGTCCCGCCGACCAATCGTAATTACGTCCTTATCCATTCTGGCCTGACCGCAGTTAGCTAAAGCCGCGATCCTTCGCGCCCCCCTCCGCCCTGCCGCGCATCTCCCCCACAAGGGGGGAGATTGGCAGCTGCGATGTCCTCCCTCAAGAAGGAAATTCTCCAGTGACCCAACTCCCCCATGCCGAAGACTTCGGCAGGGCGCGGACGGCTGCCGATTTTGCCGCCGTCATCGCCTTGCTCGACACCGACCTCAACAATGCGATCGCCCGCAAGGGCGAGCTGGAAACGGAAAAGTTTCACGCGGTCGTCGGCGCCGGCAATTTGACGGCGGCGCGTGCCGCATTGGACGACTGCAACGCTGAAATTGCGCTGATCGAGAAGACCATCGAGGACGCGTACGAGCGCCGCGTTGGCGTCCCCCTGGACGAACCCCCCGCCGAACCCGTCGCCGCCACGCCGGCGCCCGGCGACGAGGTCAGGACAAACGCCGAGGCTCTCGGCGAGCGCTGGCGCATGGTCCACTGGCTGATCGAGGAACTGCGCCAGGAGCTGTTCGCGGCCGATGCCTTGAGCCGCGCCGTCACCGCCGCCAACGGCGTGTCCGACGGCGACGCCGGGGTCAAGGTCAACCTGACCACCATCCGGCGCACGGCCATGGCCGGCCCGCGGGCCACAGCACCCACGCGGCTCAGCCGCCCGGCGATCCAGGCCGACCGACTGCTTTTGTCCTTTCTCAGCCCCGGCGGCGTGCTCGACCGGCGCCCTTCGATCGGCGCGCCGGTCGACGGCATCAAAAGCAAATTCATTCCCGCCGGCGAACGAGGCTGACCATGTGCACACTAGCTCTTATCGGCACGGCGCTTTCCGTCGGCGGCGCGCTGGCGGAAGGCCAGCAGTCCAGGCAGATGGCCGACTACCAGGCCAAAGCCTATGAACAGCAGGCGCGGGCCGACGCTCAAAGCTCGGCCTTCGAGCAGGGCCAGGAGCGCCACAAGCAGGACCTGCTGCAGGCGCAGGCGCGTGCCCAGGCCGGCGCTTCGGGCGTCGCCATGGCGGGCTCGCCGACCGAGGTGCTGGCCGCCAATGCCAGGCAGGGCCAGCTCGACCTCAAGGCGATCCAGTACGGCTCGCAGCTGCGCCAGAACGGTCTCGGCACGCAGGCGGCGATCGCGCGCTTTTCCGGCAGGCAGGCGGTGGGCGCCTCGATCTTCAAGGCCGGCGGCAATCTCGTATCGGGCATCTCCGGGCTCTACGACCCGGCCAAGGCGGTGACGTTCGGCAGAAGCGCCTTCCCGCCGGCGCCGGGCGGAGGCCTCTACTGATGGCCACCATCCCGCTCCAGCTTGCCCAGCGCCGGCTCGATACCGGCACTGTGGCCTCCTATCCGAACGGCTCGCCGGTGGGCGCGGCCATGCAAGGCTTTGGCGACGAGCTCTCGGCGGTGGCCGAGCGCTTCCGGCAGCAGCAGAAGCAGCAGGATGCGTTCGACGCCGACATTATCGGCCGCGAGCTGAACGCTCGCATCGCCCACGCCGAGGCCGTGGCGGTGCAGACCGCGCCGGCCGACGGCGGCGGCCTGCACGACTTCATGTATGGCCAGCTCGATCCGCGCAGCGACGGCGTCCTCAAGCCCGGCCTGTTCGACCAGATATTCGACGACACCGCGGCGAAAGTGCCGGAGGGCGAACGCGCCAATTTCCTCGCGCAAAAGCAGGCGTTGCGGCTCGCCGGCTCGGCGCGCATGGCCGCGCAGCAGCATGCGCGGCGCCAGAACTATGAGCAGGCCGAGTGGAGCAAGGTCGAGGACGGCTACACGAGCGCCATCGCGCAGGGCGATCCGGACGATAGCGACACGTTCGACGCGATCAGGCGGAGCGGGCTCGAGCTGATCGGCAAGATGGGCAACCCGGTGGCCCGGCAGGCGGCCGAGGCCGCCTGGCGCGGCAACACGGCCAAGGCGCTCGTCCAGGCGATGATCGCCAAGTATCCGAAGGGCGCTGCGGAGGTGTTGGGTGAGGGGTCGGACCCCCGCCTCGCTGATCTCACGCCTGACGATAGAAAGGAGTTCGCAAACATGGCTCGCATAGCCTTGGCTGAAGCGGGGTAAATGTGGGCGTGGGGCCAGCTAATTCCTTGGCAGGCTGTGTATCTCAAGCCGAACAGGGCCACCTCGATCGCAACTCGTGCAGAAGAGTGCCCTTTCCACGGTGCTGAACAGCGCATCCTTTCCGTATCGCCGGATGAGGCTCGCGGGCTTTACCTCGGCATGGTGCGAACAGTTTTTGCACCACGCCCGCAGCGAATGCCATTCGCGTAGATCGCCAAGGGAGGCATCGAGGCCGGCGTGGACGCTGCCGTCGACTATGGTCTGGGGCTCAACCTTCGTTTCGCCGGGCGTTATAATCTTTTCCATCACATGCCGGCCGTTGTAATGAATTAGCAGCATTCCCGGCCGCCGGCGGATAGCTGCCTGCCAGGCAGCTTGGCTGACCACCGAATCCGGCGACCGCCCGATGGTCTCGATCAGTCGTTTTTCATCGCGGTCCCAAACCTCGATCCGGAAATTGTCCTCTGCTGTTTTTGCCATAGCTTCGCCGGCCAGCGCTTCTGGCGCCTCGCCACCGTTTCCTTCCTGCTGAGATGAAGAGGAATAAGGAATATTTTCCTCTCACGTCAAGAGGCTCTTGACTCTATAGTTCTCTTTTTGTTCACTATGGGCAAAATGGAGACATGCAATGAAATCGATCACTGTCACTGCGGCCGAGCAGCCCGAAATCTACGCAACAGTGAGGCGTGAACGGCCTGCCATACATCGCTCCGTCATCAAGATGGCAAAGCAAATGCGCGGCCTATCTGATGTCAGTCAGAAACAGGCGATCGCTGAACTTACGGCCACTTGGATTCTAGCGATCTACCCGGAAAGCTTGGAGCTGGCATTATCGCTTTCAGACGCGATGCGCGAACAGACCGATATCTATCTGAGGGAAAGCAAAAAGAAGCCAAACGCGCCGCGCCATCACTAAACGTCAGCGAAGCCAATGTGCACCGCTTCGCGATCTAGCTTGATCGCAGAGCGATCTCAGTGGGTATCGATGTTTTGGACGAGATCAGAGTTCTCAGCCGAACAGTGATATAACGAACTGGGCCAGTGTCGTTAACGCGAGACCGATATTAGCTGTGCGGTAGAGTGGATTGATCTCAATCTTCTTAATGGCTTCGGTAATTCCGGCACCTGCCTTCAAGTCGTCGAACACATGCACGGCCAAGTCTGCGTCGACAGGGGACAATTTGGCATGAAGAGCGTCGGCGAGAGCCTTCCTATCGGCTCTCCCCATTGCTGATTCAAAGCTGCTCGTCGCAACAAGATTCCTGAATGTCGCGTCCCGGCCATTCGCGACGACCGCCGTGTCGGTATCCGATATGACGAGATTGTTGAAACTGTTCCCCACTCCGTTATCTTCTACCCCGACCTCGAAACCAGAAATTTGAATTCCGATAAATCGGTTCCCTGAAGAACCGGGACCTATAGAAATTCCCCTAGAACCAACTGGCTTTTTCATTGTTGTTGTCCCCTTGAGCAAGAAGTGCCCGCAGATAACATAAGAACGACGGTAGACACCAACAAGGGATGTTGGGCGCTCTCGCCGTGGCCGCGCGGGTCTATCTTGACGATTGACGGGCGGGCGCCAGATGGCGCTCAGAGATGAACAGGACCGACAACATCGCGACCGGGTATAAGGGAAAGCCCCACGACGGGCCTGTCGACGACGAGTCAAAACACTTCATCTACTGTCCGGTTTGCGGGCAGACATTTGATGCGCGCGACCTAGGGCAGGTGTTCCATCATGCCGAGCCGGAACACCAACCGCTTCCGGCGGAGCAGTAGAAAGCTGATTACTCGTCCCAGAAGTCTTGCAGCGAAGCGTGGCGAAGGTCTTCCTCGCCCCTGAGATGCTTGACCCGAGCTTTGATCCCCGGCTTGACCCATTGCGTTGCCGGCCGCTTTGGCATGTTCTTTGGCGGTGGGCCGGCATGTTCCTGGACCCGCTTCCACAGCCGCTCGCGCATTTCACGATTGACGCTGACGAAAGCGCTGCCGACATATTTGCGCGTGCCGGGCTCGGCCATCAGGGCGAAAGCCGGTTTGCCGCGCTCGCGTTCAACGCCGAGCAATTCGTATTCGCCAGTTGTGTAGCACTTGGTTTTCAGCCAGTTGTTGGTCGGGCCGCTGACATACTTGCTCTCTATTCGCTTCGAAACCATGCCCTCTAGGCCGGCCTTGTCTACCAAATGGTAGATCGCGTTTGCTTCGCCTGGCAGCGCCTCGCTGAACTGAATACGGCCACCGGCCTCGATCACGCCGGCGAGGATTTCGCGGCGCTCCTCCAAGGCCATCTCTCGAAGATCATGGCCGTTGAGGTGCAGGAGATCGAAGGCGACGAAGTAGAGATCATGCTGGCGCCGCGTTATTGCTTTCCGCAGTTCGGCAAAATCGGAGAGGCCATTCTCATCGAGGACGATGATTTCGCCGTCGATGATCGCGTTCTGGACGTCCATCTCTTTGGCTGCCGCAGCCAGGTCGCGGTATTTCGATGTCCAGTCCAAACCACGCCGCGTGAAAATTCGCGCACGGCCGGCGTCGATGATGATCTGGGAGCGGTAGCCGTCGAACTTGACCTCGTGACTCCATCCGCCGCCCTGGGGCGGCTTCGCTACCAGAGTAGGCATCATCGGAGGGATGAACTCTAGACCTCCGGCAGTCGATCCCTTAGTCACCGACTAGGGTCTAGGTCTTGGTATGTCGGAACGCATCCCTCGAACGGGGGATGATCGTCAAAGGTCGTTACCCGTCGTCGATAGCGACAAGCCGGTAGCGGAAGTGATTGCGAATGTGCTCGTTAAAATACCGGCCCTTGGCGAAGGCCGCTTTGAACGCAGCAAAGGTCTCCGGCGGTACGCCCTCAAACTCATACCGTTTGCCGCTGGCCACGAACCATACCGAAAGGATTCTGTTCTCCGGATCGTATTCAGTTTTGCGTATCGACGTGGACGGCATCACGGCGGCTCGACTAAAAAGCTATCAATGATCAAGCAGCCAGTCGCGTTCCCTAAAAAGCTGCTCGCTAAGTCTTCGGCGCGCCACAGCGACCCTTGAGAACTGCAATTTCTGCTTCGTGGTCGCCTCCTGAAAGAGAATCGGCGGCTCGGGTGGTTGGCGGCGGCCCATTTAGCCTAGTCTATCTAGACCAGATCGTTCAGGTGTGGCAGATGTACTGGTGGGTAGTGCTTGGGGTAAAAAAATTGCATCATTTTTTCAAGCCGGTCATTGGCATGGCCAGGGTTGCGTTGGGGCGGTCGCGGACGGATAGGGAAGCTGAGTTGATGGCTCAGCTGAATTACTCGCCGAGGCCTTCCATACTGTTGTTGGGCGATAGCTTAGTCGCCGCATCCCAGGCGCAGAGCGGAAGCCCTGATGTTACAATGGGTGCGGTCGGCAGGTCTCGCATTGCCGACGTCCACGCAATCGTCAGCCGGACCAAATCTAACGGCCTATGGGATAAGGTCGAGGGTGTTGTAGTCGGAGTGGGTATCAACGATGCGGAATTGAGCGAAGGGGACAACCTGGAATCTAGGGCGATTTACTTCAGGTCGATGTTGGATGCTCTGATCCGTACCTGTTTGGACCGCCCCCTTGCGATACTGACAATCACCGAGCCAGACGAAAAAGGTGCCCAGGTCGATCGGTTCAGCAGAGAACTGATTAAACGCCAGAACGCCGAAATTCGTCGGGTTGGCCCACGGGCTGTCGTGTTCGATATGGACGCCAGGTTTAGGGGCTCAATGGCCAAGGCCGGGCGTCCAATTTCGTCCGGTTTTCTGGATGGTGTCCATATTTCAGAACTTGGCTATGGACACTGGAAGCCCTTGTTGCACGAGTGCATTCAGGCGCTGCGTTCGCGTCAAATTTCCACGAGGCCACTGGGCCGGAAACGCAAAGCTTCGTTTTGAACTGGCTGCTGATCTGCGGCAGTCTGATTGTGATCACGATGCTGGCTTATGGCCTGCTAACCGCAGAGCTGTCCCAATTGGTGGATTGTCGCAGGATCGCAGTAAATCGCCTCCTAAGTTTTTGGCGCGCCACACCGCCCCTTGAGAATTGCAATCTCGGTTTCGTGGTCGCCTCCCGACATCGAGGAGACGGGCACGCCGATGAGAAAAACGCCCAAGGCGTCGCCAGTCGCAGCCTTGTTTTGCTGATTTGAAACAACGGCTAAACGCTCTCTGTCAGCCTGAGTGCAAGGGCCGGCATTCGGGACTCCTGCAATTTTGTCAGGGGGCGTGGCGCACCCTGCCAAGCCGGCCAATACCGATATCGTCAAAACTACTCGCTTCATTGTTTCCCCCGTTATCCCTCTAACCCGATGGCAACATCACCTACAGCAAGGCGACGCACACGCAAGGCCTCACCGGCGCCACGGACATGCATTCCTTGGTCATGTTGCGATGAAGTCTGATTGTGGTCACGATGCTGGCTTACGGCCTGCTAACCGCGGAGCGGTCCCAGTTGGCGGTGCCCTCTGGATCGCCTCCTGTTTCAGATGAAGGATTGACCTGTTGCGCACCGACTCTTTTGCGACCATGGCAAGGATCGCTTTTCTGCTTACCTTGGCTGCTGTTCTCCTGCTCGCGCTTTCGCCGGTGCGCTTCCTGCAGGAGTTGGACATGGGCTTCACCTTCCACCATGACAAGCTCAATCACGCCGCGGCGTTCGCTGCGTTGGCGGCGCTCGGAAGCCTCGGCTGGCCGGAACACAAGACGAGGCTGGTCGTGCTCCTCGCCATTACCGGCGCGGCGATCGAGCTGCTTCAGGGCGCGCAGCTGATCGCGCGCGACATGGATATCCTCGACTGGGTCGCCGACTGCGCCGGCATGGCCTGTGGGCTGGCGGCGATCGGCGGCACAAGAAGGCTTGTCGGCGGATTGCTGTAGCGCTGCGCCGCGTTGCTCGCTGTCCGCAAAATCGTCCGTGAATACACTGGCCGCGCCGGATAGCGCGGTGTCCGGCCGCGTAGCTTAGCTTTCCCACCGCCAGTACCGAACCCTTCCGGCCTCGCTTATGCGGGGCTTTTTTCATGGAGCAAGCCCTCATGTCCCGCCCTGCAACTGCCGCCGTTCGTCTCCTCACCGGCGAACGCGAACCCGTGCGCCTCGCAACCACGGCCGACATCCTCCTGCACGGCCTGCAGGCCATCGACGGCGTGCCGGCCGAAATCGGCGACCGTGTGCTGGTCAAGGACCAGACCGACCCGACGCAAAACGGCATCTACACGGCGAGCGCAGGCGAATGGTTCCGTGCCGCCGACGCCCGCACCACGCGCACCGTGCAGAAGGGCACGACGGTTCACACCCAGGTCGGATCGGTCAACGCCGACCGCGTGTTCGAATTCACGGCCGACGAGCCGGCCGTCGGCGCCGATGCCATCACCATCGCCGCATCCGTTCCGCCCGACATCGCCGACGTGGTCGAAGAGGTCGAAGCGCTGCGCGATGAAACCCAGGCCTTGAAGGATGCTGCGGCAACCAGCGCCGGCCAGGCATCGGCCAGCGCAGCCGCTTCCGCCGCGAATGCCAGCCAAACCACGGCCGACCGGGCTGCCACCAATTCCGATGCCGTCGCCGCCGCGGCGGCCGTCGTCAGCGCCCAGGCCGCACGCGACGCTTCGTTCTACGGCAAGGGCATTTTCCCGACGACTGCGGCGGCAATCGGCTTCGGCGTCGTCGGCAATGGTGCGATCACGGCAGGCTCGGGCGGCGCCAATGGCACGTTCGACCTGGCGTTTGCCGGCGGCACAGGTTCGGGCGCGGCCGGCCGCTTCGTGGTGGCGGGCGGGGCGCTGACGCAGATACTGATCACGGCGCCGGGCTCCTACACGGTGGCGCCGACGTTCAGCTTCGGGGCGTCGGCGGGGCTGGCCGGCGCCGCGGCGGTGGCGGTAATGGGCAGGAATGTCGATGTCGGCGAGTATTTCTGGACGGAGGTCAGCGCCGGCATTGTGGGGCTGTACAGCGTCGGGGCAGGCCCGATTGCCGTCGACACCGGCATTCGCGCGTCACCGGCGGAAATTGCCCTGATCAGCTCACGGACTGTGGGGCCAGTCCCAATCACTGGTTCTGTCGGCGGCACGGTCGTTGCCAACGACAACGTCTTTTTCTGGCCAGGGTCGCTGTCGGCTGTCGATGAATATCTGTCGACGCTGGAGCTTGGATTTGGCGCCGTGCCGGGGACAGCACATATCGTCTTAGCCCACGTTGAGGCCGACGGGACGCTTAGCCTGGTTTCCGAGCAGACGATATCCGCTCCAGCCGGCCCGTCGTCAGTTGTTTCGGGGCTCGCGATCCTGAAGCCTGCCGGCAGTGTCATGGGCGTCCAACGCACTGGTGCTGGCAGCTGGTACTACACTGCCGGGGCAATTCCGAACGGCGAAGTCGAGTGGTTCACAGGGGCAATTCCTGGGTCGCACATGGTCAAGACTATAAGCGCGATAAATGGTCCACAATGGAGGGCAACCTTTAGCGGCGAAGTAGCCGGCAAAGCACGCGCGGCTGCGGCGGCACTTGCCGGCATTAATCAGGCGATCGGCACCACGCAGATGATCGGATGGCCAACGCTGGTCAACACGGGGACGGATACACCGGCTAGCTACAGCGTCATCCCTGAAATCCCGTCTTCAGTCAGTGGCTACATCACTGAAGTTAATGTCGGAGCCGCAGCCAACGGCGCTGCCAAGATCCACGTTGTTGATATTGCGGCTGGCCCCACCGTCAATGTGATTAGCACCACGCCCGTCGACTTGTTGAATGGCGTCGCCAAGCTATCGCTCGGCATTCCGATTGCGGTCGGGCAATATCCAGCGATCAGTGGTGGCGGCTACAAATATCAGGCGAACAGTAATCCGCTCGGCATTCGAGCGTGGGTGAAATCGGGAGCACTGTCGAATGGCGCAGCCGTCATCGAGCAAGGGGCGCACCGTTTCGAGGTTTCATTCACGATCAAGACTGGCATCATCGCCGATGTCTCGCGCGCCTTAAATCCGCCAACGACCAATGGGGCGGCGGCCGCCGGCATCGGCTTGTTGAAGGATGCCGATCACACCGGCGTCTCTGACGCCACCGCAATTTTTGCGGCCGCCGCGGCGCAGCATCCGCAACCCTATGTCGATCACGGCAGTTTCGCGCTGACTGCAATGCCCGCAACCGGCGATGGATTTTGGGGACCCGGAAAGCCATCTGTCGGCGGGCGCCGGTTCTTCATCCCAAGTCGGCCGTCGCTGCAGAATCTGTACGATGGCTTTCGGGCGAAGATGGCGGAACACATCGCCAACAATGACGTGCTTTGTCTGATCGCGGACAGCATCGGTCTTTGGGCGCTTGCCAGCGATGGGCCGAAGCACTGGTTCAACCATGTCACCAGTTTCGCCAACATCGGCATCGCTGCCGACGAGCCGGGCATGACCGCTTTGCGGCCCTCTTCCAGCTATACGCCGGCTTTCTATGGCGTCACGGCTGCTGGAACCATCTCGACCGGAACGCGCGGGCCGATCGGCGAAAGCATCATCTTGGCGGCCGGCGCGTCTCTCACGTTCACCGGCGCCTATGAACAGGTCGACGTGCACTATACTCAGGACGCCGGCCAGGGCTCGCTTGCCTTCGCCTTTAACGGTGGCGCGGCCTACAAGACGGTCAATGCTGCCGGGGCTCTGGTGCTTGACCAGTTTTCTGGACCGTCGCTTACCGGGCAGGCCGCGAGTGGCAATTACACTCTTACAACGGTTGGCGGGCCGGTCGAGATCACCGGGCTTATCCGGCTTGGCATAAAGGCAACTGCTTCGCGCGCACGTTTGCGCACGCTGCGCGCGGCACATGGGAGCTTTACCTTCTCGTCCTACAATACGGCGCGTCTTACCTCTGCCATTGTTCAATGTGGTTATGCCGGTGGCAAGATCGTGCCGGTTCTGGCGCTCGGCATCAACGATAGCTTTGGCACTGCGCCATCGTCCATTTCGTCCACCATCGCGACGATCCTCAACACGCTGGAAGCGGCCTTGGCTCCCCGCATCATCGTGATGCCGCCCACGCGGCCATCGGCGGCATGGGATGCAAGCTACACGTCAGGCCGTACCTACGATGCCGCCCTCGGCGCAATCCGTCAGGCCTATAGGTCCCGCAATGTGCTGAGCATCCCGATTGATGGGTTCGACTATATTAGCTCGGGCAACTACCAAGAGGGTTTGCATTTCAACGATGCCGGCCATGACGGCAACGCGCAGCGCTTCATCGAACACGTCGCGGAAAGGGGATAACTAGTCGACACTGGACGCGGTTCGTGGGTTATGGCAGGGTTTCCCCGAAGGGGAGCCCAGTGCCATGGCCAACGCCGACAGCATTATTGCGATATACGATGACTACTATGCCGGCGACAAGGTGCACGCGAAACGCGAGATTGCTTCTGTTCAGTCAGTCGACCACGTCGAAGACTTTGTCCAAGGCGAAATCTTCGACACGATACTCGATATCGGCGGCGGCGAAGGCGCCGTGCTGGACAAACTCAACAAGCGTGGGATCGGAAAGACCTTGGCGGTGGTCGAGATTTCTTCTTCGGGTATCGAGGCGATCAACTCGCGGAAAATTCCCAATCTCAAAAGCGTCTTGCGTTTTGACGGATATCACATCCCCCATCCCGACAAGTCCTTCGACCTGGGATTGGCAATCCACGTGGTCGAGCATGTCGAGCACGAACGGATGTTTCTGAGGGAGGCGGCTCGGGTTTGCAAGAAGCTCTATATCGAAGTGCCTTTGGAACATACGCGAGATCTTAGCAAAGCCATTCGGATGTCGGGGCCGTTTGGGCATATCAACTTCTACACGATCCAGACGTTTGAAAACCTTCTCAAAACATCCGGGCTAAAGGTCGAACGGCTAAAGGCTTTTGGCCAAAGCTTGCCCTATGAGCAGTATCTGGCGGGCCGCTCAAAAGGTTGGCTAAAGCACCAAATCCGAACGGGGTCGTTGAAAATCGCACCCAAAACCGCGATGCGCAGCATGGCCTACATGGCTGGGGCACTATGCTCGACCAGCTGATGGATTTTTCGCGCCAATAGGTTTTGCTGGATTGCCCCCGACCATAGTCAAGGGGGGCACGTCTTTGGTCACTACAGATCCCGCACCGACGACAGCCCCTCTGCCGATCGTCACACCTTTGAGAATGATAACATTGAAGCCGATGAAGACGTTGTCTTCAATTTTCACCGGCGCCATTGTGATATTCGTCCAGTCCTTCTTGCCCTGATGCCAGTCAGCGACGTCAGCCGTCCGATTTTGCCATGCTGTTGCATGGGAGTTGTGGTCAACAATCGTTGTCCCCCAACTTATGATCACGTCATTCCCGATCTCGATGCGGTCTGCTGCCACTAGATGGCTCTTGCCGATGTAGGTTCCATTTCCGATAACGATCTGCGCGTCAGGCCGGTCGAACGAAAAATACGAGCTTAAGATGCAACGTTCGCCGATGGAGTGACGGCCGCGCCGAGCGGTGTGTACGCTGCGCAGGTCCATCTTCGTGCCGGCACCGGCCTTGATGCCGGCTAAGCGCTGCAAGAACGGTGGCACGAAACGCATTTATTGGTTTTGCCCGAAACGAGATAGCGATGTGCGACCGGTCTGGATTATCTAAATCGCGCTGTCAACCAATGAGCACTGTCAAGCGAGAGTGCAAGCATCCAGCGCAGCGGGAAAGTAGCGAGTTCACAAGGCAAGATCTTCGCCGTCACCGAAACTGCGTCCGCCGCCGCCAGCGGCTAGCGCCTGCTGTCCTGCGGCTTCTCGTGAGATTCCTGGCCTTTCGACCACCAGACAAAATACAGCGAGCCCATCTTCATCACAGGCACGCGGCGGTCGCGTTCCCGGGCCCGCAACTCACGATAGGTCTTCATCTTCAGAGTGCCGCCCGGCAATCTGATACGCACTGCCATCGGTCCAACTCCCGTTGTGCAACGCAGCAATTGTGTGCAATGCGGTAAGTAGAGACCTTCCGTTACGGAAGAGTCAACAGCGGCATCATCAACTTATTTTGCGCGCTGGCCGGCGGAGGCTTCGCGGTGCCGGGCGGGCAGGCCTGGACGAAAGGAGCTTCATCCTGGCGACTGATCGTCAATCAGGCGCTGGCGGTTCGACCACCAGGTGAAATAGACCCGGCCGAGCCTGACGACGGGTATGCGGCGGGCGCGTTCGCGATCGCGCAATTCGCGGTATACTTTCACCTTCAGTGTGCCGCCAGGCATCCTGATACGCACCGCCATCGATTCTGCCGCCCCATTGTGCAAAGCAGCACAAGAGACCTTCCGTCACGGAAGAGTCAACGCCCGCCCGCTGACTATTTTTGGGATTTGGCGAGCGGTCTTCGGAGGTTTGGCGCGCGGCGGTTCCTGATCCCGCACGGAGGCGCCAGTGCCCGGTCGGGGATCGTCGGTGCGCGGGCTATTTCCTGGGCGAGGATTTTCTGGGCGAGGATGGGCGATCGGACATGCCGCTCGGCCACCAGATGACGAAGTAATTGCCGACCTGCCAAACCGGCACCTCGCGATTCTGCTCGCGGCGCCGCAGCTCGTCCCTTTTCTTGATCTTCAAAGTCCCGCCTGGGAGTCTGATTCTTATCGTCACGTGTTCCTCCCGCACCCCCTACAGGTACGAACGATATACGCGAACAGTTTCATCCCGGCTAAGCAATTTCATCCAGGCCGAGCAATTTCGGGGCCGATACAGCGCGCCGGACCGGCGCGAGATCGCCGGAACCGGCTCTATTTGAAGAAATCCGCAATGCCGTTGATGGCCAGCACCGCATAGACGATCGGTCCGGCGATAAACGCACAATAAAGGCAGAGGATCGCTGCCAGCACCGCGAGCAGCGGCTTGTCGCGACCGACGGCGCGGAGCTCGGACCTCACCGACCAGCGCGCCGCAGCGGTTTGTTCATCATCAGGCATATGCAGACGTCCTATGGCCTGTGCCGGACCGCGCCAAGGCCCCGTGTTTACGATCGCGGGCCAGAACGCTCAAGCGGCCCTTGCTGTCAGTGGCCTAACTCCTCGGGGTAATCAATCCATGGCTGCTCAGGAAAGCTTCAAAAGGAGCCGTCAGAATCTCAGATCCCTCTTCAGTGAGATGACTGTCGTCGCGATAGACAACGCGGCCATTTCTAACAGGGGTACAGTCGCCAGTCGGCCCCCCACACAGGGCATCAAAGGGATCGAACACGAAAAAGCTGCTTCTGGTACGGCTGAGACCCAGCAAGTAATCGGTAACATCACGGCGCCTGGCTAACTGCTCATTCCGGTCCTCGACAATGCCTGTGTGGCATTCTGCCGACATCGCCCAATCAGGCCGGTACCATTGGCGGCTGCACAAACCCGTCGGCCCGACCTTGTTATATTTTGGGGCGGGCAAGACGTAGATTACCTTCAAACCGGCCTTGTCCGACTCCGACAGCAGTTCTTCGAGCTGATGCGAGAAAGCAGTCAGAGACCCGTCGAGCCTACGGGGTGAGTAATTGTTTCGGATGACCAGAATATTCCGGTCGTTCGAGGAGACGTGCTTCATTATCAGCTGTGGGTACTTGCAATAGTCCGGTTCTCCGACGATCGGCGGGGTGCGGCAACCCGTCTGGAAAACGTTGAGCACCGAGGCGAGGCCATCCCGGTAAATTTCTTCCGCCATCGGGAACATATCCGCGGCATGGCTGTCGCCGACGAAGATAAGTTTCGGCTTTCCGCTCAACTCGGCAGTGCATTTAGCGAGGTTCCGTTCGAAACCCTCATCCGATCCAATGCTGACGGCCGAACAATCAGTGAGTTTGCGCTTTGTGTATTTGCCGACATATCCGGGGACCACTCCGCGCCCGGTCTCGGCAGTTTTGTCTCCGGAGAATGAAGGGATGGAATAGCGTTGCCCAAGAAGGATCAAAAATGCCGTGGCCACCATCAGAGGCAGGCCAGCTGCCAACACGCCCCAGCGCCCTCCGATCCACAGAGTTCGCCGAAAGGGGTTCTCAATGAGGTGGTAGGAGGCGATCGACAGCAAGAGCATCGCGGCGATCTGCAGAGGCAGCGACCAGAGGTGAATGCCGACGGTCCAATGGCTTATGCAGATGACGGGCCAGTGCCAAAGGTACAAGGAATAGGAGATCTTCCCGACATAGGAGGCAACCCTGTTGGACAGAAGGCGATAAACCACCGTTCCGTGGCGGACGGAGCCAATCAACATCGCGGTCGATATGACGACTACGACCGTGCAAACTATCGGATAATCCTTGGCGAGAAACATCGCCGCCGCCGCTGCCAGAATCGGTATGGCCGCATTGATCGTCAGCGACCCGCCGCCTTTGCTGGTGGCCAGAGCGAGCAGACAGCCAATTCCCAGCTCCCAGAAACGGAACGGGATCAGAAAGTAGGCAGCGGGCTGATTTGCGTCGTAGGTGGCGATGAACATCAGCAACGAGGCGGCCGAGAGTATTGCCAGGGCAGCGGTGCGGGATTGCCATCGGATCAGGAACGGAAAGAAAAAATAGAACTGCTCTTCGACGCCAAGCGACCATGTATGATTGAAGGGGTTGAGCTGCGCGCTGGCTCCGAAATAATTAATGGCCTGGGTGAACAGGAAGAAGTTGGCGAACCCAAAAATGGATGCCATCCCGGTCAGCGTCGAAACCATCGCTTCAGGATTAAACAGGCGTACCGTTGCACTCGTGATGAGAACCATGGCCAGCAAGGCCGGGACGAGTCGTTTTATGCGTCTGGAATAGAATTGAAGCAGGTGCTGCCTCAACGACAAATGGCCGGTTCGCTCAAAAGACAGTGTAATCACGTATCCTGAAATAACAAAGAAGACGTCGACTCCCAAGTATCCACCCGGCAGCACGCCGCTATACAGATGATTTATGATTACGGAAATGACAGCGATTGCCCTGAGGCCGTCGATGTCCTTTCGGTATGCTTTACTATGCACGGAAGTGCTGGGTGCGAGCGCCCCTTCAGCTTTTTCAAACGTGCTAATCGAAGAGACGGCCATAACTCTCGTTCCCGGGGTAGTCGCCGGAAGCTTTAGAGGCCCGAGGGCCGTAATTCAACAGACCCCCTCCAACATTAGAGATTAATCATGGACCTTTCATTCAAGGGCGCCGCGAGGCGCCTCGATGACATAGACTTGCCGAAACTCGGCGCCCGGATCGGCGTCGGCGAGGACGAGATCCACGCGTTCCTCGATGTTGAAACCAGCGGGCACGGCTTCGACGCCGTTGGCCGGCCGGTCATCCTGTTCGAACCGCACGTCTTCTACCGCAACCTGTCGGGTGCCAAGCGGGCAAAAGCGGTAGCCGCCGGCCTCGCCTATCCGAAATGGGGCGAGAAGCCCTATCCAAGGGATAGCTACCCACGGCTCAGGGCAGCTTGTGCGATCGACGAAACCGCGGCGCTCAAATCCGCCTCATGGGGCTTGGGCCAGGTTCTCGGCGAGAATTTCAAAGCCGCCGGCTTTCCTACCGTGCAGGCGATGGTCGAGGCGATGATGGCGGACGAGGCGCTGCAGCTCGGCGCAGCGATCGATTTCATCGTCGAGAAGCGGCTCGACGACAATTTGCGCAATCACGACTGGGCGGGATTCGCCAAGGGCTACAACGGCTCCGGCTATCGCAAGAACTCCTACGACACCAGGCTTGCCGAGGCCTATCGCAAATGGTCGCGCATCAAGGACACGCCGTGGCCGTCTGCCGGTCCGGTGTCATCGGCGGTCGTCCCCGCAGCTCCGCCAGAGTCAGCAAAACCGATTGCCGTTCTACCGCCGGCCGCCGCGCCCTCTGCGCCTCCCGTGGCTGTCGCCAAGCCCGGCTTCTGGGCAGCGCTGATCGCCGCCGTCCTGAAACTATCAGCCATCCTCAAACTGTTTGGAAGGAAATGACATGTGGACCCGGATCAAGAGCTTTTTCTGCGACAGCGAGACAATATTCTGGGCGCGGTTTCAGGCGGCCATCGGCGTCATCGCGAGCATCGTCACCTATGTCGACCCGCAGGTTCTTTCGCCGATCATTCCGGGGGAATGGTTCCCCTGGTTTCTTGTGGTCAACGGCGTTTTGACCGAGTTCCTGCGCCGCCGCCGCGCGGAGGATTTATGATGGCCGCACTCCTCGCCATTCTCAGCGCCATCATCGGCAACAAGCTCGTCATGACGGTATTCGCCGCTGTGGCCGGCGGCATCGGCCTTTATGTTGCGGGCGGCATCAACCGGGCGAAGAAGGAGGCGGCCAAACAGGCCGAGGCAAAAGTCGCGGCCGGAGAAGATCGCCTCGAAATGAACCGCGAGGCCGCCGCAGAAGAGCGCAAGGCCGCCGGCATGACCGATGCGGCAGCACGAGCGGAGGCTGGGAAATGGGCAAAGCGCTGATCCTCTGCCTGGTGCTCGCCGGCTGCACGACAACCGCGCCGGCCGGCAATCCGCGCCAGGTCTGGTGCGACCACAACCAGCCGCGCCGGCCATCGGCGGCCATCGTCGCCGCCGTGACCCGGCCCGAGCTCGACGAGATGAACGCCTTCAACGGGCAGGGTGCCAGATGGTGTGGGTGGACGCCATGATGCATGAGCTGCTCGACGTTCTGGGCATCAAGGCGCCGGTGCTGGTCGCCGGCCTTTCCGGCGGTATTTTGCGGGCTTTGTCGCGTCATCGCTACAAGGTCCGCGAAATGGTGGCCTCGCCGATCTGCGGCGCGCTGGCGGCGGCCTATCTGACGCTGCCGGTCGTGCATTATTTCCGCGCCGCCGGACTGCCCATTCCTTCTCCGGACGACGACACCACGACGCTCGCCGCGGCTTTTCTAATCGGCGTATCGGCGATGTGGATCTCGGATATCGTCTTCGAGGTGATCGTGCGCCGGTTCGGGCCGGTGAAGGAGGAGTAAGCCGCCCAAGCCTGACAAAAGAGTGATGTTCATTTGAGCCCGCCGCGTCGAAAGGTGCGGCGGGCTTTTTGCATTTTCCCTGGCATTCTGTACGATCTTTCCTTCGCGACAGGGCGGCTCGATCCGACGCCTGCCAGACCAAGATGCGCGTTAGGCTTCACGGGAGATGGTGTCATGATTGCCAGAGTCCTGACACAAGCGGCAGTCCTGACAGCCGGGGCGCTTCTGTTTGCCGCGACGGCCTACGCCCGGCCGGACAGCCGCGCGATGACGTGCGAACAGACACAGCTACTGATCCAGAGGCATCGCTCGGTAGTGCTCACCACCGGACGGAACACCTACGACCGATACGTCCGCCGATTCGGCAATGAATGCGACTGGCCGCAGGTGCCGGGCGCCGCTTATATCAAGACGCGTGACGGTCAATGTCTGGTCTATCGCTGCCAGGAGCCGGTTTTCGACCTCCCGAATTGAAGGCAGGGGCTTTTTCATCCGGCCGCCGACGCGGACAGCGAGGGCAGTGCGAAAGGCGGTGGCTCATTCTTCGTCGAAAGGACCACCTTCGCGTGCGAGATCGCGTGAAATAACGCGTTCATCGGTATCGTCCGGCAAGGCCTCGTCGCTTTCCTGGTAAGCGTTATCGTCGTCCTCCTCCGGCAGTTCGCCGTCTTTCTCGACGTCGTAACGGATGTCGCCGTTTTGCGGCACGCCGTCTGGGAGAATTCTCCCGCTCCGGATGGCATCCCAGTCCTGTTGCTGGATGGTCGGGCTCTCCGTCTCGTCGTCGGTTCGTTCTTTCCTGCGCGGTTCCATCGCTGGTTCTCCATAATGTCGGCGGCCCTGAACTGGCTCAGTGGTTGAACTCATAAGTCTGGCGGCCGGTTCCCGGGCCACTGCGGTCCGGGCGCATTGCCGCACGACGGAACCAATCGCGCCTGCCTGGCTTCACAAGTCAGACGATCCTGGCGCGAAAGGAGCTCGACATGAGACCGCTCATTTTCTTGCCGTACATGCTAGGCGCGCTGGTGCTGGCGGTGCCGGCGTCCGCGCAGCCGGGCGAACAGTCGCAATTCGACCGCTGCAAGGTCGAGCCGCCGGACAAGAACAGCCAGCAGCAGCAGCCGGCCGGCAACAATTTGTCCGATATGCTCGAGCCATGCGGTGGGGTGCTGAACCCGCCGCCAACGGGCGATCAGGGCATGGCGGCGCCGCCGCCGGATGAGGGTAGGACCCCGGTGATCAAGCCCGGCGATGTGCCGCCACAGCCGCCCAAGCAGTAGCCGCTTCATTTGCTGCCACAGGGGCTGCCCATGGGGCTGCGACGGGCGGTAACGCCGCGCCGTTCGAGCCGGCAGGTTTGTTGCAGTCGCCTAGGAACATTAGCTTGTCCTAAATGTTGTTTTAGACGCAGCCGATATCACCCCCTCCGGTATCGCTGCTGATCGGGAAACCGATCGGCCCGCGTCTTGCGACGCGGGCCACCGCAGTTCATCCGCAGTCCATTCGCCGCACGCACGGGCACTTCACCGCTATTCGATTAGCCGCCACTTACGGAACAACAAGGTGGCCTGGGCGTTTGCCTAGAGGGTTCGCCGCTTCGACCGGAATGCCGCGTCGCAACCGTAAAGGCGAGGCCCGTAACAACAGGAGTAGACGATGAAAATCCACCTTGTTCCTGCTGCGGCGGGATTGGTGTTGCTCGCCGGCGTCGGCGTGGCCACCGCAGACCAGGTGATTGTCACACCCGAACAGCAGACGGTCATCCGCGAATACGTCCACAAGCACCCGTTGGCGTCGATCAATCTTCTGGGGGTGGAGCTCAATATCGGTTCCACGTTGCCCGATACGGTCGAGCTGCAACCGATCGATGTTCCCGACGTGCAATACAGATACGTCGTCGTCGACGGTCGCACCGTGCTCGTCGACCCCGGCACGCGCAGGATCGTGCACGTCATCGAGTGACCGGCGTTCCCAAACCGCGAACCGGATTTGGAAAGGTCACGGTCTTATGAAATCGAGTTCCATCCCGAGCGATCGGGATGGAGCTGCCGCTGTCGTCTCGGAATAAGGAAGGAGCCATTCCCATGCTGCCGCATGTCGAGCCGACCAACGTGGCCGCAGCCGTCGACAAACTGCTTGCTGAACGAGGCGATGGCCTGCTGTCGATGAAGGCGGCGATAGCGCTGTTGCGCGAACGCACCGGAACGGAGCGCTCGGACGCCGATCTTGAAGGGCTGATCATCAAGAAGGCGGCGCTCCTCGGCGTTGCTGTCCTGTGTGACAGAGAGGCTCAATAACGGTGCCTGCCGCTCAAGACGCGGGTCGAAATTTCGGCTAGAACAAAGTTGCTTACGCATGAACCGAGCCGACGGAGGCAACAGTGACGGACAGGCAGGAACGGATTCGCCAGCGGGCACACGCGATCTGGGAACAGGCAGGCAGGCCCGACGGGGCGCATCAGCAGCATTGGGATCAGGCTACCGCCGAGATCGACGCAGAAACCGCCGCGCAGGAGACAGCCAGCCGGCCGAAGCCGAAACCACGCCAGCCTAAGCCGGCCACCAAGGAGGGAGCCAAACCCAAGGCGCGACCACGCAAAGCGTGAACTCGAGCGGATTTGATTCCATCGCTGGATCTCGCGGTCCGGTCGGCCCATCGTAAGGCGGGACCAGTCCTAACCAGTCCCGCTGCCGCCCACCCTCGATGGTAAGCCTGATTGTCGTGGCTTACTACTTACCGCAATTGTTGTCGTTGACAGTCGGGGAAACCGTCCCGGCAGGCTTGTTGGACGCATCGGGTTGGGCACCTTGCGGGGTTGCAGGGCAGTTTTGATCCGCATTGGAGTTCATGGCACCCGTCGTGCGCATCGTGCTGCTGGTCGTGCCAGGGTCGATGCCATTCGGCTTGCGACGATGCTCTTCTCACTGCCAGGCGCATTGTTGTCCGAGCCGGCATTCTGGGCCATCGCCGCGGTCGCCAGACCGGCTGCAAGTATGGAGGCTGTCAGGATTTTCGTAAGCATGTTGATCTCCATCATTCGGTTGTCATCGCATGGCGACCGACCGTTGGGGCGACGTTCGTCTATCGCGGCGCCCATCAGTTGACGCTCGCATTGCTTCACCCGGCAGAGGACCTTCCCGAAGTAAAACTTTCGGAAAATTTCACTACAAACTTCACTCGGCTGTTGTGTGAACAGATACCATGAGGCCAGTAAGTTGATCGGCAAAGAAACCGATAATCTTCTTGCAAATTAGTAGGTATGCCACCGGCGATGTCGCGGGCTGTTCAGCGCAACTACAGCAAGGAGAGTGTTATGACCATCATAATCAAAACAATCACCGATGCGGTGGCGGGCAGCGCAGTTGTTTTCATGCTCTCGATGCCCGTGAATGCCGCGGACGGAATTGCCGTTGGTGTTGGCACTTCCATTGGCGGCAACGGCGGCATCAAAGCCGGCCTCGGCGCGACGGTTGGTGGCCGCCGGGGCATCAACGCTGGTGCCGGCGCAACGGTTGGGGGCAGCGGCGGCATCAAGGCCGGCCTCGGTGCGTCGCTGGGCGGCAGTCGCGGCATCAACGCCGGCGCCGGCGCAACGGTTGGCGGTTCCAGCGGCATTGCCGCGGGCGCCGGCGCGTCGGTCGGGGGCAGAAGCGGCATCAACGCCGGTGCCGGCGCCACGATCGGCGGTTCCGGTGGCATTGCCGCCGGCGCGGGGGTAGGTGTCGGCAGCGGCGTCAGGGCCGGCGCGGGGGTCGGGATCGGCAGCGGCATCAATGTCGGCGCCGGTGTCGGGATCGGCGGTGGTACCAATTCGAGCAATCCGTCCAACCCGGGCAGCCCGTCCAATCCCAACAATCCCAACAATCCCAGCAATCCCAACTTACCCCAGGTCGTCGCCGACATGTCGAGCGACAAGTTGGCCAGGATGAAGAGGCGCTGCGTCGACGTGCTCAGCAGCGAAGGCACTTATGACAGCGATTTGCGCCAGTTGTGCCTGCTGATCGCGCGCCGCTAGGGCGAATACATCGGAATGAAATGTCCGACCGGCCGAGAGGCCTTCGTCCACCAAACCTCCATCAGTCCAAAGCCCGCCATAATGGCGGGCTTTTTGCCGAGCACGTGGCGGCAGCATGACGGGGGCTCACAAGAGCACGCGCCTCAATGCGTTTGACGGCCAAAATCCGGCGAAACGGTTACCCCGCCCTCCAAGGCGTCCCGACCCAGCGCGGGACTGCTTTGCATCGGTTCGGGGCACGCGAACTCCGCCAGATCGGTTTCCGCGAAGCCGTCGAACTCGATAGCTGCGCCTTGGAGCTGGGCTGCTTGCATGACGAGCCATTCGATGTCTTCGCGCGCAACATTCTCGGCAAGGTTCTGCAGTCGCGCGGCTTCGGCGACAGCAGTCAGATTGATGGCAATCCCGGACCGCAATGTAGCTCGGACTCGGGAACTGACGTCTTCGTGCAGGCGAACCGAAAATCCGTAGCGCATGGAAAACCTTCCTTTCGGGAGCGGTTTGTCCCTCGTGTTCTACCATGCGCCCAGGGTCCGCGATTGGCAAGCGAAAATCATCAAAAATCGTGTTGTGCCAAGTAGTTAGCGTATTTTGTTGATTGCCCATTTGATGCTTGATCCGCTTCATCGGACTTCTGCACGGATCATGCATCTGGAGGTCTTGACGTACTCTGCCAATATACCTAACTCTACAAAGAATTAGGAACATACTAACTCAGCTAATTTTAGCCTGGTATGGCTGGAGGCCGAGATGTCCGAACTGGAACGCCCGGAACGATTGCAGATCATGCTGACCGTCGATGAACTGGCGGCATTGGAGAACTGGCGCTTCGACAAGCGCATGCCGAGCCGGTCGGCTGCGGTACGCGAACTTTTGAGGCGAGGCCTCACAGCCGATGGCTTCCTGACGGCGGCGCATGGGACCAAGTCGCGCGACTTCGGCATTCTGCCGCATTCTGCCGATGGTGACGGGGCAGCCGAGGGGTCTTCCAGCAGCGAACAGTGAATCTCCAGCGACCCCGTTCGCCCGCCGCACCTCGCATGGCCTTCACGGCCACTGGGTATCATCAAGCAGCTTGGTTTATCTGTGTGGCCCCTCCGCCGTCGGTTGACAGAGCTGGCGTTGCAGATACATTGCACAGGACTATACAGGTGCAATGAACAGGTATGCCTATGGTCCGCCGCGTGGTCCCATCGTCTCCCGGTACGGGCAAGCCCGAACAGATCGCCACGGTTCTCGAACATGAAATCCGCTCCGGTGTTCTGGGCTTCGGCGACCGGTTGCAAAGCGAGAACGAGCTCGTCCAGCGTTTCTCCGTCAGCCGCAACACCGTTCGCAAGGGCCTCGAGGAACTGTCCAGCCGCGGGCTGATCACCACCAAGGTCGGCATCGGCTCTTTCGTCACCTTCGATGGCAAGCCCGTCGATGACTCAATCGGTTGGTCGCGGGCGCTCGCCAACGCCGGCGCAAATGCCGAGACGCGGACGCTGCGGCTCGAGGTGATCGAGGATCCTGATCTTGCCGCACTGCTTGGTATAGAAAACCCGTTTTTCATCGCTGTCGATCGGGTGCGCACCAATGCCAGCGACGGCCACGCTATCTCCATTGAGCGCAGCCGCCTGCCATTGTCACCCGAACTGGAGGACGTGCCGTTACGCGGTCTGCGCGAAGGCTCGCTCCACCAGACGCTCCGCGGCGCCGGTCTCATTCCAGACCATGGCGAGGAATGGGTCGGCATCGAAATGCTCAACCCAGAGGACGCCGCAATCCTCGGCTGCCCGCAAGGCACGCCGTTCCTGCGCGGTTGCCGCTTGACCCGCGCCGCCGATGACCGGCCGATCGAATATGTGACCAGCCTGCTCAACCCGGCGCATTTTGCGCTGCATATGAGGTTCTGAGTGATGCCGGACGACACCGGGAACATAACCGATCGGGCCATGGGAGCGCTTGTGGGCGGGGCACTGGGAGATGCGCTGGGAATGCCGACGCAGCTTTTGTCGCCGGCGCGGATTGCCGAACTCTACGGTCATGTCGAGGACTTCATTGCTCCTTTCGCCGACCATCCGGTGTCGAAGGGACTCCCGGCCGGGACGATCACCGACGACACAGAACAGGCGCTTCTGCTTGGCCGTATCCTGGTCGAATCCGGTAACCGGTTCGACCATGCGCGGTGGGTCAACGCGCTGCTCGACTGGGAACGCGATGTCAAGGCGCGCGGCAGCTACGATCTGCTGGGACCATCAACCAAACGCGCCATCGACGCCATCAATAACGGTATGCCAGCCGAGGAAGCGGGACGCAGCGGCGACACAAATGGTGCAGCCATGCGCATCGCGCCAGTCGGCATCATGATGCCGCCAGAGCCGCTTGACGCACTGGTCGGCAAAGTGGCCGAAACTTGCAGGGCGACGCACAACACGTCAATCGCAATCGCTTCGGCCGCAGCGGTCGCTGCCGCCATCAGTCGCGGCATCGCTGGCGGTGACTGGCGCGCCGCTTCCGACAGAGCCATCGCCGGGGCGAGGCACGGGGCAACGCTCGGCTATTGGGTGACCGGCGGTGACATCGCCGCGCGCATTGGGTGGGCGCAGAAGCTCGTACGCGGCAAGGAGACGAGCGACGCGATCCGGCTGATCACCGATTTGGTCGGCACCGGCGTCGCCAGTCAGGAGTCTGTTCCGGCTGCATTCGCGGTGCTGGAAGTCGCCGGCGGCGATCCCTGGCAAGCGGCAGTCATCAGCGCCAATCTCGGTGGCGACACCGACACGATCGGCGCCATCGCGGCCGGCATGGCCGGTGCCTGCACCGGCTTTTCCCGATTGCCACAAAAACACATCGCCCGGATCAAAGGCCTAGACATTGGGCGGGTGCGCGCGCTCGCCGCCGACTTGGTCGCCCTGCGGACGGCGAAGAGCAGGTCCGGCAAGGATGCGGCAGCATGAGCGGGCGTCTCGTCCACATCGGCAGCGCGGTAGTCGACTATGTCTACCGCATCGATGCCTTGCCGGCACCGGGCACGGAGAAGACCGCATCGAGCTTTGCACAAGTCGCCGGCGGCGGCTTCAACATGATGGTCGCGGCCAGCCGCACCGGCATGAAGGTGGTGTTCGGCGGCCAGCTCGGCAGCGGACCCAATGGCGACTTCCTGCGCGCGGCCTTAGCCACGGAGGGGATCGAGACACTGACGCGGGCATCGCCGGTTCTGGACAGTGGCAATTGCGTCGCCATGATCTCGAGCGATGCCGAGCGCACCTTTGTCTCGTGGCCTGGTGCAGAGAGTTTGCTCAGCCTTGACATGATGGCGCTCATTTCGGTCGCACCGGGCGACTGGGTGTTCACCTCCGGCTATACGGTTAGCTATCCGGGAAGCCGAGAGGCGCTTGTCGACTGGATCGAGGTGCTGCCGGCGGAAATTCCTTTGGTCTTCGATCCGACGCCGATCATTTCAGACATTCCGCGCACCATTCTCGACCGGGTGCTGGCGCGCACGAGCTGGCTGAGCTGCAACGCCGCCGAAGCGGCTGAGATCGCCGGCACCGGCGATGTCGAGGCTATTGCTGCCCGGCTGCTGGCCAGCCACTGCCCCAACGCGGCAGGCGTGGTCGTCCGCGCTGGCGCAAAAGGCTGCTTCGTGCGGCTGGCCGACGGCACCGCCCAAGATGTGCCCGGGTTCAAGGTCGCGGCGGTAGACACCAACGGCGCCGGCGACACTCATATCGGCGCCTTCGTCAGCGCGCTCTCGCACGGCGTGTCGCCGTTCGAAGCGGCGCGTTACGCCAATGCGGCGGCGGCGCTCTCGGTCACCCGCCATGGCGGGTCGACGGCGCCGAACGACCAGGAGATCCAGCGATTCCTCAGCCATGACGATCGACCGACGACCGTGCATGGCCGGAAACAAGAGGCCCATTTCTGACAGCCTAATGGGATAACAAGCCCGCCAACCGGGCAACAATGAGAGGAACGAACATGCGCATGCCCAAACTGACTGCTTTTCTGACGGCAACCGCTGTCTTCGCTTCGGCGCTTACGCTGGCCGCCAGGGCCGACGAGGTGCACGTACTCAACTGGAAGGGCTATGGCGCCGACGAGCCCTGGGCCATAGCCGCCTTCGAAAAGGCAACCGGCAACAAGGTCGTCAACGACTTCTTCAATTCCGAACAGGAAATGCTGACCAAGCTCAGGACCAATCCCGGCCTTTACGATGTCGTCATGATCAATGCCGCCTTCAACGATCAGGCGATGGCGGAAAAGCTCATTCAGCCGATCGACACGTCCAAGCTGGCGAACTATGCCGACATCAGCAAGGACAAGGCCGGATCATCGATGCTTGTCCATGACGGCAAGGTCTATGGGGTGCCGTGGGTTTGGGGGCTGACGGCGCTCGCCATCAACGACAAGTCATTCGACAAGCCGCCGACCAGCATCGCCGAAATGTGGGATCCCGCCCACAAGGGCCGCGTTACCATCCGTGACGATGCCGTCGAGGCCGTGCAGTTCGGCGCCATCGCTACCGGCCAGAACATCAACGACGTCAAGGACATGGAGGCGGTCAAGGCGAAGCTGACCTCGCTGATGCCGCAGATCAAGACGTTCTGGAGCTCGGAGAACGACTGGAACCAGATGGTTGCCTCCAACCAGATCGACATCGGCACCTATTGGAGCGGCTCGGCCGACCGCGCCAAGACGCATTTCAAGCTGCCGGTCTCGCTGGTCATTCCCCAGGAGGGTGCCGTCGCCTGGCTTGACGCCTTTTCCATTCCGGTCGGTTCCAAGAACGTCGCCGGGGCGCAAGCCTTCATCAACTACATGATCGACCCAAAGTTCTATGTCGAATGGGTTACCAAGGTCGGCGCGCCGGTGTCGGCCAACACCAAGGCGGTCGAAGCGCTGCCAGAGGGTTCCTTCAACCGCAAGGTGATGGGCGACCCGGCAGTCGCCAAGCGCATCCAGTTCCAGGCGCCGATTACTGACGCGCAGCGCGAGACCTATCTGGCGCTCTGGCAGCAGCTCAAGGTCGACGTGAAGTAACAGCAGAAGCCGCGATCAGCCGACCATCAATGTCGGCTGATCCTTCCTATCCTGGGAGGAGATGTCATGGCAGTACAGATCGCAGCCGCGTCGCGCAGCGGGCTGAGATCGGCCTTGCCGCTGTTGGCGCCTGCCTATCTCTGGCTGACGGTTGCAATTTTCCTGCCGCTCTCGGCCATGGTCTTCTTCTCCTTCATGACCGATCTGCCGCTATCGGGAAAGCCGTGGGCATTCACGCTCGAAAACTATGCCGCCTTCTTTTCACAAAGCCTTTACCTGACATTGCTGGTGGCCTCGCTGCGCCTCGGCCTCGAGGTGACGCTGTGGTGCATCGTCATCGGTTATCCCGCCGCTTACGTGCTGGCCAAGGTGCTGAAAGGCCGCAGCCGCGAGGCGATTTTCCTGCTCGTCATCCTGCCGTTCTGGTCGAACGGGCTGGTGCGCATCTTCTCGTGGGCGATGGTGCTGCGTGAAGGGGGCATTCTCGACACAGCGCTCAACGCCGTGCTGCCGTTCAAGATCAACATTGATCTCATGTATTCCTATCCGGCCGTCATCATCGGGCTGGTGCACTCCTACGTGCCTTACATGGTGCTGACCTGCTATCTGACCCTGCAGGCCATCGATGACTCGCTGATCGAGGCTGGGCGCTCGCTCGGCGCCTCGCGGCTGCAGGTGCTGAAGCGGGTCATCATTCCGCTGTCGATGCCGGGGCTAGTGGCGGGCGCAGTACTCATCTTCGTGCCGGTCGTTGGCTCGTTCATGGAACCGCGCATCCTCGGCGGCCGCACCGGCACCTTCTACGGCACTGTCATCGAGGACCAGTTCGTTGCCGTGTTCAACTGGCCGCTGGGTGCCGCACTGTCCTTCATCCTGCTGGCTGTGGTGCTGGTCATCCTGGCGGTTACTTCGCCGGTGCTGCGGAGGGCCGCTTAGTGGCGACGACCCGAATCCTGGAATGGCTCGGCCGGGTCTACATTCTGATGCTGCTCGCCTTCCTGTACCTGCCCATCATCATCATGGCGCTGATGTCATTCAACGTCTCGCCCTTTTACCAACTGCCGTTCGAGTGGACGACGGAATGGTATGCCTCGCTCTGGCAGAACAATCAGCTGATCGCGGCCACGCGAAACAGCGTCGAGATCGCCGTCATCACTACCATCATCTGCACCGCGCTCGGCACCGCGGCGTCGCTAGGGCTCTATCGCTACGACTTCCGCGGTAAGAAATTCCTGCAGGCGCTGCTGTTTCCGCCGATCGCCATACCGTGGCTGATCACTGGCACGGCGATGCTGATTTTCTTTTTCGGCGTTGGCATCGGCCGCGGGCTGCATGCCATCCTGCTCGGCCACGTGGCGTTGGCGCTGCCCTATGTCATCGTCGTCGTCTCGGCCCGGCTGCAGACATTTGCGCCAGAGCTCGAAGAGGCGGCGCGCTCGCTCGGCGCCAATCAATGGCAGGTGACGAACCGCGTCACGCTGCCCTGGATCATGCCGGGCGTCATTGCCGGCGGGCTGTTCGCCTTCGCCGTGTCCTTCGACCAGTTCGTCGTCTCCTACTTTCTGTCGACGCCCGGCCAAACGACGCTGCCGGTCGAAATCTACGCGGCGATCCGCAAGGGTTTCACGCCCGAGATCAATGCTGTCTCGACGATCATCATTGTTGTGTCGATGGCGCTGATGCTGCTGACGGCGCGCTTCTTCAAATTCGGCGGAGAGAAATAATGGCGGGCGTGCAGGTATCGAATGTGTCGCGCAGTTTTGGCGCGCACAAGGCGCTGGACGATGTCTCGATCGATTTCGCCGACGGCGGCTTCTACGCCCTGCTCGGTCCCTCCGGCAGCGGCAAGACCACGCTGCTGCGCCAGATCGCAGGCTTCGACTTTCCCGACTCTGGTCGCATCTCCATAGGCGGCGAAAGTGTTGAGCGGGTGCCGGTGGAGAAGCGGCGCATCGGCATGGTGTTCCAGAACTACGCGCTCTTTCCCAATATGAGCGTCTCCGACAATGTCGCCTTCGGACTGTCGGTGCGCGGCGAGCCCAAGGCGGTGATTGCCAGCGAGGTGCAGCGCGCACTCGACCTCGTGCAACTCGGCACGCTCGGTGGTCGCCGGCCGCACCAGCTCTCCGGCGGCCAGCGCCAACGGGTGGCGCTCGCTCGCGCGATCGTCACCACGCCGCGCGTGCTTCTCCTCGACGAGCCGCTCGGCGCGCTCGACAAGGCGCTGCGCGTGGACATGCAAATCGAATTGAAGCGTATTCAGCGCGAGATCGGCATCACCACGATCTTCGTCACCCACGACCAGGAAGAAGCGCTGACGATGAGCGACCGCATCGGCATTCTGCGCGATGGCAAGCTGGTGCAGGAAGGCCCGCCCGAGGAGATCTACGATCGGCCGAAGAGTGAGTTTGCCGCCACCTTCCTGGGCGACGCGAACATCCTTCGCGGCAACGCCACTGGTACGGGCATCCGGCTGCCTGACGGAACGGGGATTGCCGCAAGCGCGGGGGTTACGCTTGTCGCCGGCATGAAGGCGAGCTGCGCCGTGCGGCCCGAACGAATCCGCATCGCCACCAATGCCGGCGTTCCGGACCGAGCCCATGCCAACATACTCACGGGGCGGGTCTCCAAGCGTATCTTCGCCGGCAACAACAGCACATATTTTGTCGATCGCGATGGCCAGACAATCAAGGTCATCGTGCAGAACACCGGCATCGAAAAGCTGGCGGAAGGACAACAGGTGGTGCTGCGCTGGTCGTCCGAGAGTACGGTGCTGATCGACGCGAGCTAGCAGATCCAATCCTTCAGTCTTGCCAGGCGGTCGGCAATCGGGGAAAGCATGGTCGGGCAAACTCCGAAGCGGAATGCTCGATGCCCCTTGAATTGAATGCGGGCGACCAGTCGATGCTGCATGGCGAGCAAGGCTCGGCAGCGGCTGCCGCCATGAAGATCCTGGTCGCCTTCGCGAAGGCGGTCGACGCGCGCAAATTGCTGGACATTGCCGGTGCCCATATCGACGGCTGCCTCTATCACGGCCAGGCCAGCCTCGATTTCGTCGAAAGGCTGATCGAGGGCGGCGGCCGCGTTCGAGTGCCAACGACGCTGAATGTCGGCTCGTTCGATCTGATCCATCCTGGACTGGTGAAGATGACAGCCGCGGAAGAAGTGCCGGCGCGCCGTCTGATGAAGGCGCATCTGGAACTCGGCTGCCAGGCGACTTTCACCTGCGCGCCCTATCAGACGCGGTTTCGGCCAGGGTTTGGCGAGCAGATTGCCTGGGGTGAATCCAACGCCATCGTCTTTGCCAATTCGGTGATCGGTGCGCGGACCAACCGCTATGGCGATTTTATCGATTTGTGCTGCGCAATCACCGGGCGCGCGCCAGCCTGGGGGTTGCACCTGATCGAAAACCGGCGTGGCCAGGTACTGTTCGAGCTGACTGGCGGCCTCGAGCCTACCGACGCCCTGTTTGTCGGCGTCGGGCTGATCGTCGGGCAAAGGAGTGGCGACCGCATTCCGGTGATATCGGGCCTGCCGCCGCCGCGCGACGAGGACCAACTGAAGGCGCTGGGGGCGGCGGCGGCAACGACGGGCGCGGTGGCGCTATTTCATGCCGTCGGCATCACACCGGAGGCGAAGACCCGCGATGAGGCGTTGCACGGCCTGGTGCCGGAGCAAAAAATCCGTATCAGCTGCGCCGACATCGACCATGCTCTGGCCAGGCTATCGAGCGTCCCCGACGGTGTGCTGCTTGCCGCCGTCTCGTTAGGCACGCCGCATTTCTCCTACGAGGAATGGATGCGCCTGTTGCCGTTGCTGCGCGAGGTCGCGCCGGGCAGAGGCGTTCCGATCTATGTCAACACAGGGCGTGCCACCCTGGCGCGGCTGCAGGACGAAGGCGCACTGGCCGGCATGGGAGCATTCGGCCTCGTTCCGGTCGCCGACACCTGCACTTACGTCACCACGATCATCGAGCGGCTCGACGGTGTGGTGATGACCAATTCGGGCAAATGGGCGCATTACGCACCTGGCAATATCGGTGTCTCGGTGGCCTTCGGTGACATGGAGGACTGCGTCCGCTCGGCTGCTGCCGGCCGCGTCGTGCGAGGCGCGCCATGAGGGGGCCGGACAGAACAGGTACATTCCACCTTGCCGGCTCGGCACAAGGCCCGGCGCTGGTGCTTTCGCAGGCGCTCAGCTTCTGGGGCGGAATCGACGTCGAAACGGGCGACATCATCGACCATTCGCACCCGAACCTCGGCGGCAACATCGCCGGCAAGATCCTGGTGATGCCGAGCGGGCGGGGGTCGTCGTCCTCGTCTTCGGTTCTGGCCGAAGCGATCCGCAGGGGCACGGCGCCGGCCGGCATTATCCTGGAGCGGCCGGACCCGATCCTTGCCGTCGGCGCCATCGTTGCCGAATTCCTATATGAAATCAGCATGCCGCTGGTCGTCTGCGAGATATCAGGCATTGTCTCCGGCGACCGGATCGCAATCGATCTGGGCGAAGATGCCCAAGCGATGGTGAGCAAGATCTAGCCGGCCATCAGTCCCGCCGCGCCCCGCCGCCAGTAGGCTGCCGCCAATGTTTCGTTGCGGCCGAGCGTCAGCGTGCCACGCCAGTGTTCGCGCACGGTCCTGGCGGCGGCTGCTTCGGCCGCGAACCAGCCGAATGCCGAACCGGTCGGCCATGCGACCGACCGGATGGCGCGCGCCAGCCTGTCGTCGAGCCCGGCCGGCACGCTATTTCTCGGCAGCCAATGCAGCTCGATACCGGTCTTGTTGTCGATGGCCTGCCGTTCGCCGTCGTCGGCGATCTCTATGAAGGCCACGCCTTTGGTCTCGGCGGGCAGCGTCTCCAGCATGCGGGCCAGCGCCGGCAGGCCGGTTTCGTCGGCGCCCATGAGATACCATGATGCCGGTCGTACCGGACGGCCGACCGGCCCCATGATGCCGATCTTCATGCCAGGCGCCGCCTGCATGGCCCAGCAGGCGCCGACGCTGTCGCCGGGATGGATGAGGAAGTCGACGTCGATGATGCCGTTTTCGACGTCGAGGGCTCGAATGGTATAGACGCGCGCTACCGGGCGCCTGTCGTCCGAGGGCCAGGCCGGCAAGCCATTGCTGCCAAGCACGGGCCAGAGCGGATCGGGGACATCCCTGGTCGGGAACAGCATGCGGATATGCATGCCGCCGAATTTTGCGAAGCGCGTCAAATCCTCGCCGGCGAAGCGGATGCGGCGCATATGCGGGGTCAGGTCGCCGACCTGGGTGACGACCATCTCACGGAACTGCGCAAGTCGGGTTTCTTCGGCGAGATCGCCGGTCCAGACGATCTCGGGTTTTTCTTCCTTGGCATAGACTTCGACAGCGGTAGCCAGCAGGTCCTTGATGCGGGCCAGCCCATCGCGGTCGGCGGCGTTGGCCCGCATCACCAGCCGCTCCATGTCAAGGGACGCGTCGCCGAAGGCGAAGCGGAAGTCGAGCCGCTGCCCCTCGCGCGAGGCATCGGCATCGAAGCTTTGCAGCCTGTCGCTGATGCGGTCGATGTAATGCGGCAGGTTGCGCAGGTTCAAGCGCGCTTCGCAGGCCAGTCCGCTCGCTGATGCTTGCCTCATTCTCAACCTCCGATCCTGCCTGTGAGCGCCACCTTGAAGGTGCGGCCCTTGCCCTGTTCCGTTGCCGCCGTCGTCGACCAGGCGCTTTGCGGGTCGGTGTAGGCGGTGTTGAAGACGTTATCGACGCCGAAATCGAGCTTGGCATGGTCATTGATGCGCCAGTTGGCAAAGACGTTGACCAGGTCGAAGCCTTCATCGACCACGGGCGGCGCGTCGGGGTTGGTGCGGCTTGTCCGGGTGATCTTGCCGACGCTGAGATATTGCGCACCGACGGTGAACTGGTCCTCCAGCATGCGGAAACCGACGGTCGCCGAGAAGCGGTCGAGCGGCGTGTTGTTCAGCGCCTGGCCGGAGTAAACGCCGCTGACGACCTTGGCGTCGATCAGGGCGCCGGCGAGGTTCACGAAACCCCAGCCATAGTCGTAGACGGCCTCGGCCTCGATGCCCTTCAGCCGTGCGTCGCCGATGTTGATCACCGTGCGCGGCAACACAGTGAGGTCGACGTCGATATAATCTTCGACGGCGGTGTGGAAGACGTTGACCTTGGCACGAAACAGGTCACCCGCGGCCAGCACATCGTCATATCTAAGATTGATCCCGGCTTCCCAGTTCTTCGCCGTTTCGGGCTGCAGAAGCAGGTTGGGCTGGTAGCTGTCGCCGCCGCCATGCGCGCCGCCGCCGCGGTAGACGTCCTGCAGGCCCGGCGCCCGGTAGCCTTCCGAATAGGTGCCGTAAAGCTGGAAACCTTCCAATGGCGTTAACCCGACGGTGAGGCGCGGCGACCAGCGGTCGCCGGAAATCGAGGCTTCCGCCGGCGGCACGGTCTTTGTCTCACCGTCGAGTTGATAGCCGTCATAGCGCATGGCGGCGATGAGCTGCAGCCAGTTCTCATAGTCGCCCTGCCATTGCAGGAAGCCACCATAGCCCTGCTGTTCGCCGGCGCCGAAATGCGCGGCGTCCGACGAAGCCTTCAGATAGTAGTAATCGAGGCCGTAGGTGAGGGTGTGAGCGATCTCCCAGGCATCGAAGCGTGAGGAGTTCTTCAGGTTGAAGCCGCTCGTGGCGACGTCGTAGTAGCGGAAGTTGCCGATCGCCGTTGCCGGCCAGACCTGCGTCTGCTCGGCGCGCGTGCGGTTGTGGTAGGCGTTGACACTGAGGTCGACCAGCTCGTTGTCGTCCGGCCTCCACGTATAGCCAGCCGTGTAGGTCTGGTTGGTCGTGTCGGTGTCGTAGCGGCTCAGCGTCGGCGAGGTCGAGCCGCTCGATCCGGTGACCTGGTCGCTGTAGCGCTGAAGGATCGCGCCGAGCTTGAGCTCGTGGCCGTCGGCGGGCCGCAGGGTCGCCTTCACATAGCCGCTGGTGATGCTCTCTCCGGTCCATGGCACGGTGTCGCCATTGCCATCGGTGTAGCTGTCGCGGTCGCGGTAAATGACGTTGCCGATGATGTCGGCGTCGTCGCTGAAACGGTAGGCACCGGTGGTGCTGGTGGTGAAGCCGTCGCCATTACCCTCATAGCCCAGCTTTTCGCTCAGCGCCCAGCGTTCCTCCTGCTTGAGGAAATCGCCGGCATCCCTGGTTTCGAAGGAGACGACGCCGCCGATGCCGCCCGAACCATAGGCATTCGAGACCGGGCCGCGAATGACGGTCGCTTCCTTGATCAGTTCCGGCTCGACATAGAATGAGCCCGAGCCGTGGCCGACGCGCCAGTAATCCTGGCGGGCGCCGTCGAGCGTCACCACCACGCGGCCATATTGTTCGAGGCCGCGAATGTTGATGGCGGTCGCCGGATCGTCGCCGTTCATCGAGGCGGCAACGCCGGGCGTGGTGCGGAACATGTCGGCGGCGGTGTCTGGCTGGATGCGTTCGAGTTCTTCCTGATCGACGGCGCTGATGGCGGCCATCGATTCGATGATCGCCGTCTTGATCATCGTCGCCGAGATGGTGATCAGGTCGAGCACGGTCGGCTCGTTCTGCCCAGTCCTGGCCTGCTGGGGCGGCTTGACCGGCCGGTCGGCCTTGGCGGCGGCGCCCTTCTTCTCCGGCTCCTGTGCTGCGGCGGGCGGCGCGGCACACAGGCCGAGCGCGAAGGCGAGCGCGGTGCACGCCATCAAGGTTTTGTTGCTTGTCAGTTTCATGCGTGCAGCCCCGGAAAAGCAAAGATTGCTGGCGGCGGCCGTTGGCCCTGGCTGGCATGATGGAGAAGCCTCGACACGCGGGCCGGGCAGGGCTACTTATTAAAACATGATGATAATAGTCAACTTAATTTTACAGGCCGCGACCATGACCGAATTATCTAAAATGGAGCAGCGAAACGGCGGGGTCTGCAGCGGTAGACGGTGGAGGCAGACGCGCTGGTTTCAATTGGGCGGGATGGTGGCGGTGCTGATGCTGGCGCTTTCTGCTCTTGCGCCGTCTTGCGGCTTCAAGGCGCTGGCCGCCGAGACGATTGTCGATGCATCGGGGCGCACCGTCGCGACCGGTCCGGGAACCAGGATCCTGACACTCGGTTCCGATGTTACCGAGATCGTCGATGCGCTGGGTGCCGGCGAGCGGATCATCGCCGTCGATCGCGGCAGCAAATATCCCGCTTCCGTCGCGCAAAAGCCCAATGTCGGCTACCGGCGCAGTTGTCCGCCGAAGGCTTGGTCGCGCTTCGCCCGGACCTGATCCTGGCGGCCGAAGACAGTGGGCCGCCGGAGGCGATCGAAGTGCTCAAATCGCTGGCGATCCCGATTGTTCTTGTCCCGGAAGACAACAGTCCTCAAGGCATCGACCACAAGATTACGTTGATCGCTGCCTCGCTCCACCTCGAGGACAAGGGCAGGAAGGTTTCAAGGCAAGTGCTCGACGCCTTCCAGGCCGCTGCCGACCTGGCCGCGAAAATGCCGGCCGAGCGCCGCAAGAAGGTGGTGTTCTTCCACGGCCTCGTGCGGCTGAGTGCTGCCGGTGCGGGCACTGCGGCCGACGCGATCATCCGCTATGCCGGCGGCATCAATCGATGGCCGTAATGCAGGGTTACAAGGCAGCGTCGGAGGAGAAGCTGATCGAAATGGCGCCCGACGTCATCCTGATGATGAGCGACGGCAAGGGCGGACCCACCGCCGAGCAGGTGTTCGCCACGCGCGCGCTGAGCGCCACGCCGGCGGCGAAGGCAAAGGCGCTGATCGTATTGGACGGCGCCTATATGGTCGGCTTTGGCCCGCGCACCGCCGATGCAGTCCGCGACCTGGCGCAGGCGCTGTATTCGGAGACAGCAGACGCCGACTAAGTCATGAACTTTATGACGTCATGTTCAGTGGGTACTCGCGCCCCATCTGCCCCAAGCTTCCGTTCAGATCTCCGGGATGCTTTCCCTGAAGATCACCTGCAGCCTTGGCTGGTGCAGTTCGTAAGGCAATCCCCTGACCGCATGGGTCAAGGTGTTGAGCGCTTCGCGGGCTTCGACGCGCGGGTTCTGGTCGATGACCGCGTCGAGCGTGCCGTCGAGCAAAAGCTCCTTGGTGCCTTCCGTTACTTCATGGCCGAGAAAGACCGTCGACAGTGCACGCCCGCGTTCCCGTAGCGCGCGGGCGATGCCGGTGTTGCCGGCGCCGACATTGTAGATGGCGGCCAGGTCCGGGTGCCGATCCAGCAGGGCGGAAGCCTCCGAATAGGCCTTTTCCCGATCGTCGAGCATTTCGCGCATCTCGACGATCTGCAGATTGGGCGATTCTTCCGTCAGTATGTGGCGGAAGCCCATCTCGCGCTCTTCGTGGCCGCGGTAGGAGAGCGAACCGGCGAACAGCGCGACCTTGCCCGGACGCCCTGCACCCATGAAGCGGTTGAGCAGGTAGCCGGCGAGCCGGCCGGCGGCGCGGTTGTCGATGCCGATATAGGCGACCCGCGGCACATGCAGGATGTCGGAAGCGATGGTAACGACCTTGACCCCGCTGGCCGAAAGCGAGCGGATCGCCTCGCGCACCGTCGGATGGTCGAGTGCGATCACACCGACGCCTTGCGTCTGTCCGTGCAATTCCTGCAGCAGCCGGGCAAGCCGGTCCGGATTGAAGCCTTCGATAGTGGCGACGCGGACGTCGAGGTCCGGCCGCGACTGCGCCTGCGCCTCGATCTGGCGGTGCAGCATCTTGATGAAGGAATTGGTGCCGGCGGGCAGGGCGAAATCGAGCCGTATAACCTCACCAGGTATCGCGTTGCGCGAGTTCGGATTATTCGAATTTTCAGCGATATAGCCAAGCCGTTGCGCCGTTTCGAGCACGACCTCGCGGGTGCGCGCCCTGACCCCGGCGCGGTTGTTGAGCACACGGTCGACCGTAGCGGCGGAAACGCCGGCTTCCCGGGCTATGTCTGTCAGGGTGGACCGCACTGTCGATCACCTCATTCCAAAATGCGCCAAGGGCGCATCGAGATTACGCATTTCATGGGTCCGCTGTCGAAGCGGCAGCTTCATCGCCAGCCGCGATTCTGATGGGAAATGATGTAACCAGCCTTGGCCGATACGCAAGCTGCCGCGCTACACCAAAATGCCGAAACGGACCAAAGCGGGGAGGTGGGCAGCCTGGCTCCCTCAAATTCAAGCATCGTCCCCTCCCATGAGATGTTATGAGGTGTCTTGATTATTTATGATGTTGACAGGCTTCGTATAGTGCCGTCAATATCCATCATAAGGGCCGTGGAGGAACAAGGCCCTGAGGGAGGAGTTCCAATGTCGAATTTGATCCGCGTGTCGCGGCGCCGTTTGCTGGCGTCCGGTGGAAAGGCGGCAGTCCTTGTTGCTGCCGCAGGTATCGCACCGAAATTCATTCGCCCAAGCCGTGCCTATGCGGCCGATGCCCTGGCGCCCGGCATGATCGGTGGCCCGACGGGCTTCGACGGCTCGGAGCGCTATCAATATGGCGCCGACACGCCCGAGGGCCGCGCCATTGAGGCGGCCAAGGCGATGAAGGGCGCCGGCAAGGCGCCGGCCAAGATCGTGCTTGGCCTGTCCGATGGTTCGATCGGCCAATTGACACAGCCGTTTCCGGCCGGTGCGCCGTCGATCAAGGATCTCTGGGAGAAGGAAACCGGTATTCCGCTCGAGATCGTCGGTGTGCCGAATGGCCAGGAATTCACCAAGACGATGCAGGACATCTCCACCAAGGGTGGGGCGTATGACATCTACGCGGTCGAATGGAACCGTCTTGGCGACCTCGCCGAAACCGGGGGCATCCTCAAGCTCGACGACTTCGTCGCGCAGTACAAGCCGGAATGGGACGATCCCGAGCGCGGCTATGTCAATGGCGCCAAGGGCGTCTCGCTGCTCAATCAGTATCGCGGCTCGACCTATGGCGTGTCGCTGGATGGCGACTTCCAGACCTGGGTCTACCGCACCGATCTGTTCGGCGACGCAGCCGAGAAGAAGGCCTTCTCCGACAAATACGACTATGAACTGGCGGCGCCGAAGACCTGGAAGCAGCATGACGAGATCGCAGCCTTCTTCCAGCGCCCGGACAAGGGCCTGTTCGGCTCGACCGATCTGCGCAACCAGGGCTGGGGCTATACCAATTGGTATCAGCGTTATGTCTCAATGGCTTCGCCCAATCAGTTCTTGTTCGACGATACCGGCAAGCCGCTGATCAATTCGGAGCAAGGTATTGCGGCGACCAGCGAGTACATCGCGTCGCTTGCGCACCATTCGCCGGATGCGATCTCCTGGGGCTGGCCGGAGCAGTACGGCAATTTCGCAAAGGGCGGTGCGGCCATGACCTGCGCCTTCTCCAATCTGCCGAAATTCCTCGATAATGCCGGCAACAAGGATTCAGCTGTCACCGGCAAGATCGGCTCGATGCTGCCGCCCGGCCGCGAGATCGACGGCAAGCTGGTCAGCCGTTCGGTGCTGTGGCTCAATCTGTCGGCGTCGGTGTCTTCGCAGGCCAAGAACCCGGAGGCCTGCTACCTGTTCCTGCAATGGCTGGGATCTAGTCGCATCTATGCGTGGATGACCGCCAACCCGGGCGGTTACTTCGATCCGTTCCGGCTGTCGGATTTCTCCGATCCGCTGGTCCGCCAGACCTATCATGCTTACCACATGGACGTGGTGCGCGAGACGGTCGCCCGCACCGTGCCCACCATCAACTATCCCGGCGCCACCGCCTTCCACAATGCGCTGGACGAGAACCTCGTCGCCGCGCTGACCAAGGCCAAGACAGCAGAGCAGGCGATGGCCGACACCGAGGCCGAGTGGAAGAAGATTGCCCGCCGCACCGGCGAGGAGAAGCTTCTCGAAGCCATCAAGACCAACAAGGAGGCCTGGCCCACCGTTCTCGATCCGATCGCCTGATCCTCCCGGATCTTACCAAAGAGGGGAGGAGTGATTGCTCTTCCCCTCGATAACGAAGGACCCAGCAAAGCCGCAAGATGAAGCGTTCAGTTCCTTTCGAGATATTCCGCTATGCCGCGATCTTTGCGGCAATGGCGGTGACGCTGGTGCCGATCCTGTGGATGATGTCGATGGCGTTCAAGCCGATCGCCGAATGGTCGGCGACCGGCGCCGACCTGACCTGGTGGCCGAAGAACCCGACACTCAGCAATTTCCGCTTCGTCTTCGGTGAATCGACCAACAATCTTATCGTCGCGCTCGACCGCACAGCTTTGAAGCCGATCCTGTCGTCGCTGCTGTCGGCCACGTTCGGCACGGCGATCGCCATGTCGGCGGGCACAGCGGCGGCCTACGGGCTGTCGCGCTTCAACTCGGGCCAGAACCTGCCGCTGGCGCTGATCCAGCTTCGCCTGTTTCCGCCGATGGCGGTCATGACCCCGGTGATGATCATGTGGGCCTTCCTCAACTTCACCGACAGCTGGTGGGGGCTGTCGCTGATCTACGGCATCGTCACGCTGCCTTTCGCCTTCTGGCTGATGAAGACCTTCTTCGACGACATGCCGCGCGAGATCGAGGAGGCGGCACTGGTCGAGGGCTGTTCGCGGTGGCGCGTCTTCACCCGCATCACGCTGCCGATGATGCGGGCGCCGCTGGCCAGTGCCGCGCTGTTCGTCTTCATCCTCAACTGGTCGGACTATCTGATTGCGCTGCTTCTGACGACGCGCGAATGGGTCACGGTCCCGGTCTACATGGCCTCGCTGTCCTCCTCGATGACCGGACAGCTCTACGGCGCCAAGGCAGCTCTCGGCCTGATCGCCGCGGTGCCGCCGGTGATCATGGGCATCGCCATCCAGCGTCATCTGGTGCGCGGGCTGACCTTCGGGGCGCTCAAGCAATGAGCTCGGTGACAGCCACGATTTCGGAGGGCGACATGCAAGCCTCCAAGGCGACGTCGGTGTTGCCGGACGAGGGCGCGCGGCTCGGATTCCGGCTGACCCTGCCGGCGCAGATCCTGGTGCTGTTCATCGCCGTCTTCCCGCTGCTGATGCAGCTCTACATCAGCCTGACCGACTGGTCGCCGCTGTCGGGCACCGGCTGGTGGAATGCCTGGTCGATGTGGAACAGTTTCGCCAATTACACCGACCTTGTCGCGGACGCGCGCTTCTGGAGCGCGCTGAAGCGCACGGCCATCGTCATGATCGTCTGCGTGCCGGCGGAGTTCCTGCTCGGCCTCGCGCTGGCGACGCTGTTTGCCGACGAGTTTCCCGGCAAGCGGATCTTCTATTCGATCCTCTTGATGCCGATGATGGTGGTGCCGGCGGTGGCCGGCTACATGTTCTTCATGCTGTTTCAGTCGGGCGGCCCGGTCAACGACATCCTGTCGGCGATGTCAGGCTTTCCCGTCACCATCGCCTGGCTCTCGGATCCGACGCTGGCGCTGATCGCGGTGATGGTCGTCGACATCTGGCAGTGGACGCCGCTAATGTTCCTGATCCTGCTTGCCGGCCTGGTCGGCGTGCCGGAGGACCAGATCAAGGCGGCGACGCTGCTCGGCGCCAACCCCTGGCAGCGCTTCGTCACCATCGTGCTGCCGAAGATGAAGACGATCATCATCATTGCGCTGGCGATCCGGGTGATCGAGAACTTCAAAATATTCGACACCCTCTACATCATGACCGGCGGCGGTCCCGGGGTCGCTACCGAAACCATCTCCGTTTACATCTACAAGCTCACCACGCAGGACCTGATCTGGGGCTATGTGGCGGCAATCGCGCTGGCCATATTGATCGTGCTGTCCATCGCCGCTGTGTTTGCCATGAAACGCATGGCCCGGGTACGCGAGGTGGCGGCATGAGCACGATCCATCTGCAAAACCTTGTCAAGAAATTTGGCGACTTCACTGCGCTGCAGACGATGGATCTGGCCATTGCCGACGGCGAGTTCATGGCGCTGCTCGGGCCGTCCGGCTGCGGCAAGTCGACGACGATGAACATGATCGCCGGCATGGAAGAGCCGACCAGCGGCAAGATCCTGTTCGGCGAACGCGACATGGCCGGCGTGCCGATGGGGCGGCGCGGCGTCGGCTTCGTCTTCCAGAACTATGCGATCTTCACTCATATGAGCGTGCGGCAGAACCTCGCCTACGGCCCGAAAATGCGCGGCGCACCAAAGGCCGAGATCGACCGCCGCGTCGGCGCCATTGCCGAGATGCTGCAGCTGACGCCGCTGCTCGACCGCAAGGCCGACCGGCTTTCGGTCAACATATTGCAGCGGGTGGCGATTGGCCGTTCGGCGATCATGGAGCCGGCGATCTTCCTGCTCGACGAGCCACTGTCCAATGTCGACGCCGCCTTCCGGGCGGTGATGCGGACCGAATTGAAGCAACTGCAGCGGCAGTTCCGGCAGACCATGGTCTACGTCACCCACGATCAGCTCGAAGCGATGACCATGGCCGACCGCATCGCGGTGATGGACCACGGCGTGCTGCAGCAGGTCGGCACGCCACTGGAAGTCTACAACAACCCGGCCAACGTCTTCGTCGCCCGCTTCATCGGTGCGCCGGGCATGAACCTGCTCAAGGGCTGGTTGGCGGAAAGTGACCGTGGCCTGGTCGTCGATCTTGGCCCACTCGGGGCGACGCCGCCGCTGCCGGTCGAGATCGCCGATGCCGCCAGCCGGATGCGCGGCGAGGTGTTTTATGGCTTTCGACCGGAGCAGGTGACGCTGGCCGAAAGCGGCCGTGGCCTCTGCATGCCGGTGAGTTTCGTCGAGCGGATCGGCGCGCGCACCATCATCCATCTTGGCGAGGGAGAGACCGCGGTGAAGGCGGTGTTCGACAATGATGTCGGGCTGGCGATCGGGCAGACAGCCGTCGTCGCGCCTGCGGCGGAGGCGGTGCGCGTCTTCGACGCCGCTACCGGCCTTGCGTTGAGAGCAGGTTGAGATGGCCGATATCGTTTTCCGTAATGTGACAAAACGCTATGGCGGCACGCTGGCTGTCGACGATGCCTCGTTCGCGGTCAACGACAACGAGTTCTTCTGCTTCTTCGGGCCGCCGCTGTCGGGCAAGTCGACGATACTCCGTCTGGTGCTCGGGCTGGAAACCCCGGACACGGGCGAGATCCTGATTGGCGGCAAGCCGGTCAACACGGTGTCGCCGGCGGAGCGCAATGTCGCCATGGTGTTCCAGAATCTGGCGCTGTTCCCGCATATGAGCGCGCGCGACAACATCCGTTTTCCTTTGGTCGAGCGGAAGGTGGCAGAAGCCGAGATCGAAAAACGCGTCGCCGATGTCGCGGCCAAGCTGCATATCAGACATATCCTGCACAAACCGCCGGCGCAGCTTTCCGGCGGTGAGCGGCAGCGCGTCGCGATCGCCCGCGCGCTGGTGCGTGATCCGGCTGCCTATTTGATGGACGATCCGATCTCGGCGCTCGACGCCCGGCTGCGCGAGGAGACGCGCGTCGAGCTCAAGCGCATCCAGCGCGAGCTCGGCAAGACGCTGATCTATGTCACGCACGACCAGGAAGAGGCGATGTCGGTCGCCGACCGCATGGCCATACTGGAGAGCGGCAAGATCAGGCAGATCGGCGCGCCGGCCGAGATCTATGACCGGCCGGCCAGCACCTATGTGGCGCGGCTGCTCGGCTCGCCGATGATGAACATATTGAAGTCGGTGCACGGCGCGGAAGGCGTGGAGGCGGCCGAAGGCACGATCCGCATCGCGGACAAGGCGGCGCCGGCCGATGCCGTCGAGATCGGGCTCAGGCCGGAAGACATCAAGGTCAAGGCCTGGTCGGATGGAATCTCGGACGGGGGCGCGGGCCGCCCGGCGCGAGTGTTCGAGGTCGAGCCGCTCGGCGGCTACACCGTGGTGACGCTCGCCGCCGGGCAGGCGCGCCTGCGGGCGCTGTTGCGCGGCCAGCCGGACATCAGGCCGGACGCGATGGTGGCGATATCCTGCGAGCCGGGCAGGGTGCATTATTTCGGGCAAAGCGGGGAAGCGCTGGCAAGATGACGGCGGCTGCAAGAAACGAGCTTCGGGAGGAACATATGGCAAGCGAAGAAATAGCGGGCAACGGCTTCGAGCCGGACGTTAAAGTCCGCACCAGGGAATACAGGATCGGCTGCGTCGGCGCCGGTATGATCATGGCCGAATGTCACCTTGCCGCCTACAAGGAAGCCGGTTTTCCGGTGGTGGCGATCGCCTCGCGCACCAAGGCCAGCGCCGAGAAGGTCGCCAAGCGCTGGGATATCCCGACCGTCCATAACACGCCGGAACAACTCATCGAGGACAAGAACGTCGAGATCATCGATCTTGCCTTTCCGCCGGACCAGCAGCCGGCGCTGATCCGCCATGCGCTGAACCAAGCACATATCAAGGCGATCCTGGCGCAGAAGCCACTGGCGCTGTCGCTCGATGAAGCCGTCAAACTGCGCGACGAGGCGGCCAAGGCCGGCAAGATCCTCTCGGTCAACCAGAACATGCGTTACGACCAGTCGATGCGCGTCTTGAAGCAGATCATCGACAGCGGCGCGCTCGGCGACATCGTCTTCGCCCAGATCGACATGCATGCGATCCCGCACTGGCAGACCTTCCTCGAGGACTATGACCGGCTGACGCTCGCCAATATGAGCGTCCACCATCTCGACGTACTGCGCTTCCTGTTCGGCGATCCCCTGGAGATCACCACCCTGACCCGCAAGGATCCGCGCACCCGCTTTGATCATTCGGACGGCATCATCGTGTCGACGCTGCGGTTCCCGTCCGGCGTGTTCGCCGTATCGCTGGAGGATGTCTGGTCCGGTCCGCGCCAGGAGGGCTACCAGGACGACCAGCACATCAACTGGCGCGTCGACGGCACCAAGGGTGTCGCCAAAGGCACCATCGGCTGGCCGACGGGCGCTGCGTCGACGCTGACCTACGCCTCGACCGAGACCACCGATGGTCAATGGGTGACACCCAGCTGGGACACGATGTGGTTCCCGCATGCTTTCATCGGCGTCATGGAGCAGCTTCAGCACGCGGTTAAGACGGGCGAGCCGCCAGCGCTGTCCGTCGCGGACAATGTCAAGACCATGGCGCTGGTCGAAGCCGGCTACCGCTCGATCGACAAAGGCCGGACGGTCAAGCTTTCCGAAATATCAACTGACTGAATCACTTACAGGGAGGAATTCACACCATGATGCAGGCAGGTATTTTCACGGGTTATTTCCCGTATGGCCTCAAGGAAACCGCGCAGGAGATCCGTGCGCTCGATTTCAACACCGTGCAGCTCGACCTGCATTTCAGGGATATCGACCTGTCGTCCGGGCAGATCACCAAGGACAAGGCCAAGACCGTCCGCGATACGTTCCGCGACCACAATCTGCCGATCTGCTGTGTGTCGGGCTACACCAACATCATCCATCCGGATATGGGCGAGCGCGAGAGGCGCGTCGGCTATTTGAAGGAGATCATCCGCAACGCGCGCCATTTCGGCACCCCTTACGTGATCTCGGAAACGGGTACCTACAACACCGAATCCGACTGGGTGCATCACCCGAAGAACAAGACCGAGGAAGGGTTCGAGGAATGCCGCAAGGTCATCGCCGACCTTGCCCAGACGGCCTATGACCACGGCGCGGTCTTCCTGCTCGAAACCTATGTCAACAATGTCGTCGGCTCGGTCGAGGAGACGGTGAGGATGTTCGCGCAGGTCGACCACCCAGGCCTCGGCCTGTTGATGGACCCGACCAACTATTTCGAAACCCACAATATCGACCGGATGGATCAGATCCTGAACCAGGTGTTCGACACGCTGACCGACAAGATCAAGATCGCCCACGCCAAGGACGTCAAGCGTTCCGGCGGCGACAAGTCGGAGAAGCACGCAGACATTGGCGACGAGGACGCGCTGGAGAGCCACACTTTCCGCGGCGTCGGTGAGATCGAGCTGCCGGCGCCCGGCCTCGGTTCGCTGAACTACGACCTTTATCTCAAGCGGCTGGCCGAAAAGCACCCGAACATCCCGGTCATCATCGAGCATCTTTCGGAAGACGACGTGCCGCGCGCCAAGAAATTCCTCGATGGGAAATTCCGCGCCAACGGACTGTGATGGCGCGGTTCGGCTACGAAACAAGGGAGGAAGAGAAATGTTGAAATTCGCGTTGAAAATCGCGGCTGCCGCGACGGTTCTAGCCGGTGCAACGCTGGGTACTCCGGCGGTGGCGCAGGACGCCCAGAAGACGTTCTACCTGTTGTCGCATGGCGGCCCGTCGGATGCCTTCTGGATCGACTGGAATGCCGGCGCGACCAAGGCCTGCGACCAGCTCAAGGTGACCTGCAAGATCTCGTTCAGCGGCGGCGACATGGCGGCGCAGAAGGAAGCCTTCAACTCGGCACTCGCCGCCAAGCCGGACGGCATCGCCACGACTTCGGCGCAGCCCGGCCTGTGGACCGAGGAGGTCAAGGCAGCGAAGGCGGCCGGCATCCCGATCGTGTTCTTCAACACCGACGATCCGGCAACCCGCCGGCAAGCCTATGTCGGCGCCGACCTTAGGGAAGCCGGTGTCATCTGGGCGAAATATCTGGTCGACCACAAAATGGTGAAGCAGGGCGACAAGGTGTTCCTGCCGGTCGAAGTGCCGGGTGCCAGCTACCAGCAGCTCGAGACCGAAGGCATTGCCAGCGTCTTCGATCCGCTCGGCATCAAATATGACGTGGTCGATTGCGGCACCGATCCGGCCGGCATCATCGCCAAGATGACGGACTACATGGTGGCCAACAATCCGCCGGCAATCATCGCGCTCGGCGATTCCGTCGCGGCCAGCGTCAAGCGGGTGTTCGATGGCGCCGGCGTGCCGGCCGGCAAGATTCCGGTCGTCGGCTGGGGCAATTCGAAGGAAACGGCCGAGTCCGTCAAGGCCGGTTTCGTCAACGCGGCTGCCTGGCAGTTCCCGTCGGCGCAGGGCTTCATGCCGGTGGCGCTGCTCGGGTTGGCCGCCGCCGGCGAACCGATCGGCTACGACATCCACACTTTCAGCCTCTACGACGCCTCGAGCGTCGAACCGATCCTGAAACTCTACAACAAGTGATTGGAACTGACGCTCGCCGCGCAGGCGGCGGGCCTCACCCTGGCGTATGGTTCGAGCTGTCATGACAATTGCCGCAGAAGAGGAAATGCCGCGTGCCAAACGCAGGTCGAGCCTGATCCGCTCGCCGCAGTTCTCGTCGCTCGTCATCCTGATCGTCCTGCTGGCGGTGTTCGCGATCGCCGATGCGAACTTCCTGTCGCCGCTCAACATCTCCAACATGATGGCGTTCCTGCCCGAGCTCGGCATCATCGCGCTCGGCATGACGCTGCTTCTGACGGCGGGCGAGTTCGACCTTTCGGTCGGTGCTGTGTTCGGACTGGCGCCGGTTGTCGTCATGCTGCTGGTGCAGAACGGCGGGGTGGATATTGGCGTGGCGCTGCTGGCCGGCCTGCTGCTCTGCATAGCGATCGGTGCGATCAATGGGCTGATCGTCACCAAGATCGGCATCTCCTCCTTCCTGGTGACGCTGTCGATGCTGCTCGTGGTGCGAGGCGCGGCCCTCTACATCACCCAAGGCTTTCCGCTGAAGTCCTGGGACCAGCCCGGGTTCTTCGTGACGCTGTTGGCCGGCAGCTTCAATATCGGAACGTTCCGTTTCTATACCTCGCTGTGGTGGTTCATCGGCCTGTCGCTACTGGCGATCTATGTGCTGCGCTACGCCAAGCTCGGCAACTGGATCAGCGCCATCGGCTCGAACCGTAACGCCGCCGTGGCGCGTGGTGTGCCGGCCGATGCGGTCAAGATCTGGCTGTTCATCCTGACCTCGGTGCTGGCCGGTCTCGCCGGCATGATCAGCGCCTTCCGCATTTCTGCCGCCTCGCCGGTGGCAGGCACCGGCTACGAGCTCGAAGTGATCGCCATGGTGGTGGTCGGCGGCACCGCGCTGACCGGTGGGCGAGGCACCATTTTCGGCACCATCGTCGGCGCGCTGATGCTGCGCAGCATCCGCAACGGCATCGTGCTGATCGGCGTGCCTGGGCTCGCCTACAACATCTTCGTCGGCGTCATCATCCTTGCCATGCTCATTCTGCACGCTTTGCTGCAGAAGAACGCCGCCAGGAGCTGACCATGGAAGTGCTTCGGCTGCACAACCTGCAAAAGTCCTTCGGCAGCGTCCGCGCCCTGAAGAGCGCCTCCTTCACGCTCAACGAGGGCGAAGTGGTGGCCTTGCTCGGCGACAACGGCGCCGGCAAATCGACGTTGATCAAGGCGATCTCCGGGGTGTTTCCGGTCGACCGCGGCGACATCTATGTGCGCGGCCAGAAGGTCTCCATCCGCTCGACGCGCGATGCGATGGATCTCGGCATCGAGACCATCCACCAGGACACCTCGCTGGCACCGGACCTCAGCATCGCGCGCAATCTTTTCCTCGGCCGCGAGCCGGTCAACCTCAAATGGCTGGGTGTGTTCGCGCCGCTCGATCTCGCGCAATTGCGCGATGCCGCCTCGGCTCTTTTGAAGCGCGTCGGCATCTCGAAGAAGCTCGACGCCGATGCGCTGGTCAGCACGCTGTCGGGCGGCGAACGCCAGTCGATCGCCATCTCGCGCGCCATGCAATTCGCCGCCAAGGTCATCATCCTCGACGAGCCGACCAACAATCTCGGCGTCGAGGAAACGCACGGCGTGCTGCGCTTCGTCAAGGAAGTGCGCGACGCCGGTCACTCGGTGCTTTTGATCACCCACAACATCCATCACGTCTTCCAGGTCGCCGACCGCATCATCGTCATGCGGCGCGGCGAGATCGTCGCCGAGCAGACGGTCGCCGACACCGACCTGCTGACCGTGGAAAGTATCATCACCGGCGCCGACATGTCGGCCCTGCTCAAGGAGACGAGAGCCAAGTGAAGGACGGGAGCAAAGTGAAGGAACTGGCCGTCACATGGTAGAGCTTTACGGCAAGACGCTGTCGCGCCGGCAGGTCTCGGAACGCTCGGGCATGCTGTCGCAGTTCGCCGGCGTGCGACTGATGACGCTTGGCGACGGCGTCGAGCGCGGCATCCGCATGCTCGAATTCCGCACCGGCTCGGGCCTGCGCTTCACCGCGCTGGTCGACCGGGCGCTCGATATCGCCGATTGCGACTTCAAGGGCCAGGCGATCGGCTGGCATTCGCCGAGCGGCTTTCGCAATCCCGGCCTGCACGAGTATGAAGGCGAGGACGGGCTGGCCTGGGCGCGGTCGTTTTCCGGCCTTCTACTGACCTGCGGCCTCGACCATATATTGTTCATGAACGAGGTACCCGCCGACACCTACAACTATCCGCCGAAGAAGACGGTGCGCCATTCGCTGCATGGCCGCATCAGCACCATCCCGGCGCGGCTGAGTGGCTACGGCGAGACCTGGGACGGCGACCGCTGCGTGTTGTGGGCCGAAGGCATCGTCCAGCAATCGACTGTATTCGGCGAGGATCTGCATCTATTGCGGCGGATCGAGGCCGATGTCGGCGGCAACGAGATCCGGCTTTCGGACCGTGTCGTCAATCACGGTTTCAACCGAACACCGCATATGTTTTTCTACCACATCAATGTCAGCCATCCGGTGCTTGACGAGGGCGCGCGCTATCTGGCGCCGATAAGGGATGTCGTTTGGGCCGGGCATGCCGGCGAGCGTTATGAGGCGCAAAAGGTCGGCTATCGCACGGTCCCGGCGCCGCAGCCGCGTTTCAGCGAACAGGTCTGGCAGCACGAGCTCGGCGCTGGCAGCACCGGCGAAGTCCCGGTGGCGGTGGTCAACGATAGGCTCGGCCTCGGGTTCGAGGTGGTCACGCGCAAGGACCAATTGCCCTGCACCTACCAATGGCAGAATTTCCAGGCTGGACAGTACGCGCTTGGCATCGAGCCGTCGACGCATCATGTGCTGGGAAATCTGGCGGCGCGCGAACGCGGCGAGATGATCTGGCTGGAGCACGGCGAGAGCCGCTCGTACGATGCGGTGTTCCGGGTTCTCGACGGCGCCGGCGAGATCGCCGCCGCCGAGAGCCGGATCGCGGCAATCGCCAGGCAGCCGCAGCAGGATTATCCCCAGCCGTCGGGCCGTTTTCCTGTTCTTGGAGGCAGGTCGTGATAATGGCTAGGACGATACGAGACACCAGTTGGGAGGCTGGTCCCGGCCGGAGCGGGGAGGGTTCGCGGCCGAGCTGGAATTGGAGGTCACAATGGCTGGCACGGTAAAGCGCGATTACAGCCTGGTCGGCGAAAGCACGCGCAGGGCGATCGAGACGGGACTGGCCTCGGCGGAGTGGTACCACACCGATGTCCCCCGCAAGGCGATCAAGGAGTTGATGCAGCGCTCAGACGGCCCGGCGATCCGCGACACGATCATCTGGATCATCGCCATCCTCGGCTCCGCCGCCGGCGCCATCTATTTCTGGGGCACCTGGTGGTGCGTGCCGTTCTTCTTCGTCTACGGCGTGCTCTACGGCTCCTCCAGCGACTCGCGTTGGCACGAATGCGGCCACGGCACGGCTTTCCGCACGCGCTGGATGAACGATGTCGTCTACCAGATCGCCAGCTTCATGCTGATGCGCAATCCGGTGACCTGGCGCTGGAGCCATGCCCGGCACCATACGGACACGATCATCGTCGGCCGCGACGCCGAGATCGCCGTGATGCGCCCGCCGGACCTGCTGCGTGCCGCGCTGGCTTTCACCGGCATCCTCGATTTTCGCTATTCGCTTCCGGCGCTGGTACGCCAGGCGTTCGGCAAGCTGACGCCCGACGAGAAAAGCTACGTTCCCGAGATGGAACAGCACAAGGCCGTCATCGCGGCGCGCTGGCATATCGCGATCTACATCGCGACGATCGCGCTCGCCGTGTTCATGCGGTCGTGGATACCGGTGGTGCTCATCGGCGTGCCGCGCCTCTACGGCACCTGGCACATGGTGCTGACCGGCCTGCTGCAGCATATCGGTCTGGCCGACAACGTCGTCGACCACCGGCTCAACACCAGGACCGTCTACATGAATCCGATCAGCCGGTTCATCTACTGGAACATGAACTACCACGTCGAGCATCACATGTTCCCGATGGTACCGTATCACGCGCTGCCCAGGCTGCATGAACTGATCAAGCACGATCTGCCCGAGGCGAACCCGTCGATATGGCATGCCTATCGCGAGGTCTGGCCGGTCCTGCTCAGGCAGCTCAAATACGAGGATTATTTCCTTAAGCGCGAACTGCCGCCAACGGCACGGCCCTATCGTGGCGAGTTCCACGAAGTGAACATGTCGGCAGCGGCTGAGTAGGCACTGCACGAGCGCAACGCAGAAATTTCAGGAGAAGCAGAGATGGCCGATTGGGTCGAAGCGTGCGCCGTGGACGATGTCGAAGAGGAAGATGTCATCCGCTTCGACCATGGCGGCCGCACCTTCGCGATCTACCGTTCGCCGGACGATGAATTCTTCGCCACCGACGGGTTTTGTACGCATGAACAGGCTCATCTGGCCGACGGGCTTGTCATGGACGACATCATCGAATGCCCCAAGCACAATGGCCGCTTCAATTACAAGACCGGCCAGGCGAAGGGCGCTCCCGTTTGCGTCAATCTCGCGACCTATCCAGTCAAGGTCGAAGCTGGCAAGGTGATGATCCAGATCGCCTGACCGGCCTTCTGTCACGTAGCAAAGGGGACCAAAATCCATGAGCCGGAAAAGACCGACCGTCGCCGACCTGCGCGCCATGAAGGGCAAGCGGCAGCTGACGATGCTGCGCGTGCTGACGATGGACGAGGCCGAGGCCGCCGAACGCGCCGGCGTCGATATCGTCTCGGTGCCGCCGGAGCTGGTGCTCAATCCGCAATATCGCGATGCGGCACCCAGCCTGTTCACCATGCCGGGCGAGAATTTCTTCGAGATCGGCACCGCCGATGATTTCGTCCGCTGGGCGTTCCGGCTCTACAAGGCCAGCGCCGATGCGGTCTATTGCAGCGCCGGCTACGCCACCATCAAACGGATGGCCGACGATGCAATTCCGGTGATCGGGCATGTCGGCCTCATCCCGTCACGCGCCACCTGGACCGGCGGCTTCAAGGCCGTCGGCAAGACCGCCGATACCGCCATGCAGGTGTTCGAGGCGGTGAAGCAACTGGAGGCCGCCGGCGCGATCGGCGCCGAGATCGAGGTGGTGCCAGTCGAGGTGGCCAAGGCGATTTCGGAACGCACATCGCTGATCATGTTGTCTATGGGGGCGGGCACCGGCTGCGATGCGCAATACCTGTTCGCAGACGATATCCTCGGCCAGAACCGTGGCCACATGCCGCGCCATTCCAAGGTCTATCGCAATTTCGCCGCCGAATACGATCGGCTGCAGGCCGAACGCATCGCTGCCTTTTCCGAATATGTCGCCGATGTGAACAGCCTGGCGTATCCCGAAGACAGGCACGTCGTGCACATGGACCCGGACCAGCTCAGCCTGTTCCTGGAGAAGATCGAAGCCGCATGAGACACGCCGGCAGTGGCGCGAAGCGCCATCGCGGATCGTAAAACGCCGGTTCGGCGGCAGGGCCAGGTCATCGCATAGCCGGGCTGCGATGCCACACGAAAGTTTGTTGGTCCATGTCTGGACGGCACCGGCCAAATGCTGTTGAAACCGGTGCGTCATCGGTTTGCCGGACATTTGTGCGGCTGCCGATGGGGCGGGAGAAGATTCCCCTTCGGACAGTTCTACGCATGACCGCCATTCCCGAAGACAAAGCCTTACCCGAAACCGCGCCGGCGGCGCGGCAAGCCCGGCGGGTGGCGCTGATCGTCGCCGTCGCCTTCTTCATGCAGCTTCTAGATTCGACCATCATCTCGACCTCGCTGCCGCAGATGGGAGAATCCTTCGGCGTGCCGGCGGTGGCGATGAGCATCGGCATAACCGTCTATATGCTGACCATGGCGGTGTTCGTGCCACTGTCCGGCTGGCTCGCGGACCGTTTCGGCGCGCGCAACATCTTCCTCATGGCGATTGCCCTGTTCACGCTGGCCTCGCTCGCCTGCGGCGTCTCGCAGAACCTGGCTGAATTCGTCGCCGCACGTGCCGTGCAGGGCCTGGGCAGCGCGCTGATGACGCCGGTCGGCCGCATCCTGGTGCTGCGCAATGCGCCGAAATCCGAGCTTCTCAACGCTACGGCGCTGATCACCTGGCCGGCGCTGTTCGCGCCGGTGGTCGGGCCGGTGCTTGGCGGCTTCATCACCACCTATGTCTCCTGGCACTGGAATTTCTTCATCAACATTCCCCTTGGGGTTGCCGGTTTGGCGCTGGTCGCCCGCTTCATTCCCGGCGACCGCGAAGCTGGGGCCAAGCCGCTCGACTGGCCGGGCTTCCTGCTGACCTCGGTAGGGCTCGCCGCGATGCTCTATGGCCTCGAGCGCATCGCGCATCCGCGAGGGGGGGTGTTGCCGACCGTGGCACTGCTCGGTACGGGCATTTTGGTCGGCTGGCTGGCGGTGCGGCATCTGCGACGCGCCAACCATCCGCTGCTCGATCTCACAGCCTTCAAGGTGCAGACCTTTGCCATCTCGACGCTTTCGGCCGGCACGATTTTCCGGATCGCCATCAACGCCACGCCATTCCTGCTGCCGCTTTTGTTCCAGGTCGGCTTCGGTCTGAGCCCGGTCGATGCTGGCATGATGATCCTGGCCTATTTCCTCGGCAATCTCGGGATGAAGGCGGTGACGACGCCGACGCTGAGGCGCTTCGGATTCCGTTCGGTGCTGATTGTCAACGGAGTGATCGCCTCTTTGTCGATCATGGCCTGCGCGGCGCTTTCGCCGCAGACGCCGAAAGCGTTGGTGGTGGTGCTGATGCTGATCGCCGGACTGTCGCGTTCGATGCAGTTCACCGCGCTCAACACACTGGCCTTCGCCGATGTGGCCTCACCGCAGCGTAGCTCGGCGGCGACGTTGTCCAGCATGCTGCAGCAGGTGGCGATGCTGTTCGGCGTGGCGGTCGCGGCGGCGTTGCTCAACCTGTCGCAGATCGCCAGGGACGCTGCGGCGCTCGATCTCGTCGACTTCCGACTTGCCTTCCTGGTGATCGGCGCAATCGGGCTCGTCGCCTCGTTCCGCTTCCTGGCGCTGCCGAGGGCTGCCGGCGCCGAGGTCTCGGGCCATGTTTTGCGGATTTGATGCAGGAACTGCGCGGCGAGCGCGGACATGAATTCTGCCTGCTCCGCTCGTCCGGGAGCAAACCTTTACCAGCGGTTCGATCGGCACGATCATTGCAAAAGTGCTTGAGTTCCGGGCATTGCGCCAGCCTCGCCAATCGGTGCGTCCAACCGCGGAATTTCCTCGCAAGCCGGCCTGCAATGCGCGGATTCATTTGACGAATTGGTCTTGAGCCGATTAGCTTTCGTTCCGATGGCCGCAGAGGGAGCAGGGCGTAGCCATCGCGGGTGAAAGCGGGCAATGAACGCGACCGGCTGGCTAAACTGGAGAAGCCTGAACCAGGAGGGCATTGTCTTTGCCATCGCGGTCGTGCTGTTCATTGCCGCCGCCATCGGACTGCCCGGGTTTATCAATTCGAACAATCTCGTTGCAATCGTGCGCTCGGTCTCGGTGCTGGGCATATTGGCGCTCGGCATGGCGGTCGTCATTATCGGCAGGGGCATCGACCTGTCGGCGGTGGCGATCATGGCGATGTCGGTTGCGTGGTATCTGCAATTGCTGAATTCGGGGATGTCCGACGGGCTGGCCTTCGCCTATGTGCTAGCCGGTGTTCTCGCCATCGGGCTGTTGAACGGCATTTTGGTTGCCTACGCCGAGGTTCCGGCGATCTTCGTGACGCTGGCGACCGCGTCCTTCGTTTTCGGCTATGTGCGTTCACAACTGATCACACAGGACGCCGTGCCGGTGCCGCCCGGCCATTGGGTCGAGCTCCTGGGCGGGCTGCGCTTCCTCGACATCCCGGTCGAGGTTTTTGTCTTCGCCGGGCTGGCTTTCGCCTTTTTCCTGTTCCTGCGCTACACCAAATGGGGCCGCTACGTCTATTTCGCCGGCGACAACCCGGTTGCGGCGCGCAATATCGGCATTCCAGTGCGCCCGATGCTGGTGCTGCGCTACGTGCTCTCGGCCTTGGTCTCGCTGATTGCCGGCTTGCTCACCGCCGCCAGCCTGCATTCGATCAACACCCGCATCGTCAATTCCACGCTGCTCTACGACATCGTGCTGGTGGCGGTGATCGGCGGCATCGGTCTGTCGGGCGGGCGGGGCGGGGTGCGCAACGTGCTGGTGGGTGCCGCGCTGATCGGCATCCTGCTCAACGCGATGACCATCATCGACATTCCGCTGCTCTATCAGAACCTGATCAAGGCCGCGATCCTGCTGGCGGCGATCATCGTCGATGGGTTCATCAATCCGCGCGACGAGCAGACCGCGCAGCAAGGCGACATCTAGACTGACGCGTACGGTTGGGGCCGACCGCGAACGACAATAACCAAACCAGAGGATGTGACATGAAAATCATCAGGACATTTATGGCCGCCGCGGCAGCGCTTGCCGTCTCCGCATTCGTGGCGCCAAGCTTTGCCGCCGAAGATCCGGGTCCGGGCGCCTATTCGCAAGCGCTCAAGGGCAAGCGTGTGATGCTGGTGCCGATGGCGATGGGCTTCGATCTGGCACAGGGCTGGGCGCATTACCTGAAGACCGAGGTCGAGGCCTGGGGCGGCGTGTTCGAGACGCGTGACCCGAACTGGGTGGTCGATGCCGGCGCGCAGGCGATAACCGACGCTATTTCGTCTGACACCAGGCCGGACGTGCTGATCATCCATTCGCCGGACCTCAACTCCTATGCCAAGCTGATGAAGAAGGCGCAGGCCGCCGGCACCTATGTCCTGCTGGTCGACAATCCGGCGAACTTCCCGGCCGATGCCTTTGTCGGCAGCGACTGGGATCGGCTCGGGCAACTCGAAGCTGAAGCGGCGATAAAGGGTTGTGGGCCGAACTCCTCCAAGAAGATCGGGCTGGTGCAGGGCGACCAGGCCAACTCGTCGAGCCTCTACCAGTATGCCGGCATCATGAAGGTGCTGGATAAGAACCCCGACTTCAAGGTCGTGGCCAAGCCTGACTCGAACTGGGATGCGACGACCTCGCGCAACGTGACGACGACGATGCTGCAGCAGAACCCCGACATCTGCGCCATCATCGATTTCTGGGACGGCGACGCGACGGGCGCATCTGCTGCGATCCGCGATGCCAAGCTCGAGGGCAAAGTCTTTCTGGTCACCACCGGCGGCGGCGAAAAGACTGCCGACTGCGACAAGCTGCAGGACGGCACCTATGGCGCGGTGGTGATGACCGACCTTGCCCGCCAGTCGGGCGACATGAACGCCGTCATCAAGTTCCTGTTGCAGAGTGGCCAGCCAGCCGGCACCTCGCACACCTACATCTACACGCTGGAGAAGGCGACGACCAAGGCCGACCTCAAGCCAGACAGCTGCTGGGACTTGAAAGCACTGCAAGCCCAAGCTGCGGCCAAGTAAACCGCGGGTCCGTTGCAAGCATCGACGAGGTGGCCGGACCTTGTTCGGCCGCCTCTTTCTCTCTTGAGTGGCAGCAGCAACCGATGTCCTTTCGCGAACGCCTTCAATCCTGGCGCTACAATCTCGTGCCCGACCACCTTGTCGGCGAGATCCTAAGCAAACGCTGGACTGATAACGCCATTCCGTTCCTGGCGCTGGTGGCGACGCTCAGCGTGTTCGGTTCGATCATTCCCGGCTTCTTCAAGCCGATGTCGCTGCAGGAATCGACCCGCCAGCTCGGCGAATTTTCGCTGGTCGTCACCGGCATGACGGTGGTCATGCTCGGCGGCGGCATCGACCTTTCGGTCGGCTCGATCTTCGCGCTGTCCTGCTTTTCCGCCGTGTTCGTCTTTTTCATCCTCGAACAATCGGTATGGCTGGCGCTGGCCGCCTCGATCGCCACCGGGCTGCTGTTCGGCGCGATCAATGGCTATCTGATCGGCTATTTCAGGCTGCGCGCTTTCCTGACGACACTGGTCACCTTCATTTTCGGGCGGGCGCTGTTCGACATACTGGTCACCACCTATGCCGCCGACGTCCAGCTTTCCGATGCCACATCGGATGTGCTGGACTTCATCGGCGACGACACCTTCTGGGGCCTTTCGGTTGCGGTGTGGGCAGCGATTATCCTGGCGATCATTACCCATGTCGCGCTGACGCGCTCGCGGCCCGGCTGGCATGTGCAGGCGGTGGGCGGGTCGCGGCGATCGGCCCACAATGCCGGCATCCGCGTGCGCCGCACCGTGTTCGTGACTTATGTGTTCTCCGGCTTCTGCGCCTCGCTCGGCGGCTTCCTCATCGCCTGCCGGCTGAGCGGGGCAGGGCCGGGCACAGGCCTCAATCTCGAAGTCATGGCTTTGACGGCAGCGGTCGTCGGCGGCGTCAGCCTGGGCGGCGGCCGCGGCTCGGTGATCAAGGGGCTGATGGGCGCGATCATCGTGCTGACGATGACCAACGGGCTGATCCGGCTGGGCTATGGCACCGGCACCAACCAGATGGTGCTGGGCATCATGCTGGCAGTTGCCGTCACCATCGACATTCGCTGGCTAAAGAACCGCCACAAGGTGCTGGACGAGGTCTATGTGGCACCGGTCTATTTGAAGATGGGGGCAACGCAGTCAGCGGCACCGGGCTCCGGCACCCCTTACGAGCTCGACAACCGGCTGTCGGAGGCTGACCATATCGGGCTCGGCGAGCTGGAAGGGCCGGAAGACGTCATTCTCGACCGCGACGACCATCTCTATTGCGGCACCAGGCATGGCGAGATCGTCCGTTTCTTTGCGCCGGACTACAAACACTCGGAGGTCTTTGCCCATATTGGCGGCTTTCCGCTCGGCCTGGCCTTCGACAAAACAGGCAATCTGATCAGCTGCGTCGGCGCGATGGGCCTTTATTCGGTCTCGCCGGAGCGGGAGGTGAAGCGGCTATCGGCGGAAACGTCGCGCTCCTGGACTTCGATCGTCGACGATGCGCGGCTGCGCGATCCCAATGATTGCGACATCGCGCCGGACGGCCGCATCTACTTCACCGATTCCACCAAGCGCTATGACGCCCACGACTGGGCGCTGGACTCGATCGAGAACCGCGCCACCGGGCGGCTGCTCGTCTATGACCCGAAGGACGCTTCGACGAAGACATTGCTCGACGGCTACCGCTACACCAACGGCGTGTGCATGGCGCATGACGGCAAGTCGCTGTTCTTTGCCGAAAGCTGGGCCTGCCGCGTGCACCGCTACTGGCTGGAAGGGCCGAAAGCAGGCACCGCCGAATGCGTCATCCGCGACATGCCGGGCTACCCCGACAACATCAACCGCGCCTCCGACGGCAACTACTGGATGGCCTGGCTTGGCATGCGCACGCCGAGCTTCGACCTGTCGCTGCGGCATCCCGACATGCGCAAGCGCATGACGCGCCGGCTGCCGCAGGACGAATGGCTGTTCCCCAACATCAACACCGGCGGTGTGGTGAAATTCAACGAGAAGGGCGGCATCGTCGAAGCGATGGGCGACCTGTCGGGCGCCGTGCATCCGATGGTCACTTCGATGCGCGAGCACAAGGGTTTTCTGTTCGTCGGCGGTATCCTCAACAACCGCATCGGCCGCTACCGGATTGCCGCTGCCGATCCGAACTGGACCAGCCCCGCTTCCTATTGGGGAGCGAAGCCATGATGCTGGACCCGATCCTCGACATCTTTCGCGGCAAGGCGGTGACCATCCCGCCGCTCGATGGCGCCTTCAGGCCGAATACGCTGCTGGACGATGTTGCGGCCTTCGCCGAACTGCCCGAGCCCGATAATCTGCTGGTCGCCGACGGCCGGCTGCTGGTTTCCAGTGCCAATGCCGTCTACGCGGTCACCGCCGGTGCCGCGCCGACGATAGTCGAGACATTTCCGTCCCCGGTCATCGCGCTCGCGCGCTCGCCCGCCGGCGAACTGACGGTCGGGCTCGAAAGCGGCAGGCTGTTGATCGCAGGCAAGGACGCTTCCCTGCCGGCCGAGATCCGCTGCATCACAGCGCTCGCCTACGCAGAAGATGGCACGCTTTGGCTGGCCAATGGCTCGGCCCACCACGCGCCGTCGCAATGGGCCGCGGATCTGATGAAGAAGGGCGCTTCCGGTTCGCTGTGGAAGCGCGATCCGGCAGGCAGCGAATTCCGCAAGCTCGCCGGTGACATCGCCTTTCCCTATGGGCTGTATCCAACCGGCAAGGATGTGTTGGTCAGCGAGAGCTGGCGGCACCAACTCGTCCGCTTCGATAGCGCGACAGGCAGCCGCTCGACGGTGCTGGCGCATCTGCCTGGCTATCCCTCGCGCCTGTCGCCTGCCGCCGGTGGCGGTGCCTGGCTGGCGCTGTTTGCGCCCCGCAACCGGCTGATCGAATTCGTGCTGCAGGAAACGCACTATCGAAACGACATGCTGGCGCAAGTGTCACCCCAACACTGGATCGCGCCGGCACTTGCCTCCAACCGCAGCTTCCTCGAGCCGCTGCAATGCGGCGGCATTCGCACCATGGGCATTCACAAGCCATGGTCGCCGAGCCGCTCCTACGGCCTGGTGGTCAGGCTCGACCGGGAGATGCGGCCGCAATTCAGCCTGCACAGCCGCGCCAACGGCACGCGCCACGGCATCTGCAGCGTGGCGGAGAAAGACGGTCGCCTGTTCATTGCCCCGAAAGGCGGCGATTGCCTGCTGGCCATCGACTTGGGTCCAGGAGGACATCGCTGATGGAACCGATCGTCCGCCTGGAGAACGTGACCAAGACCTATCGCGGCGTGCCCGCGGTGAAGAATGTCAGCTTCGAGCTGCGCAAGGGCGAGATCCACGCGCTGCTCGGCGAGAATGGCGCGGGAAAATCGACGCTGACCAAGATCATCGCCGGCGTCGTCGACGCGACCTCGGGAAAGATGTTCCACAACGGGCAGGAGATCGCCTACGCCTCGCCGCATGCGGCCCTTCAAGCCGGTATCGCCATGGTGTTCCAGGAGACCAGCCTGGTGCCGTCGATGACGGTGGCGCAGAACCTTTATCTCGGCACGGAAAGCTTTCTCAACCGGCTGCGCGGCACCTACATTTCAGCGCAGCAATTCCTGCAGTCGTTGAACTTTCCCGTCGACCCGAACGCCATGGTGGCGACGCTGGGCGCGGCCAAACGGCAGATGGTCGAGATCGCGCGCGCCGTCCACCACAATGCCGAGATCATCATCTTCGACGAGCCGACGGCGACGCTGACGCCGGAGGAGAAGCGGCACTTCTTCGCGCTGATCCGCCGGCTCAAGGCAAGGGGTGTGTCGATCGTCTTCATCAGCCATGCGCTCGAAGAGGCGCTTGATGTCGCCGACCGCATCACCATTCTGCGCGACGGCGAACTGGTGATCACCGACGACACAGCCGCCTTCGATCGCGACAGGATCGTCGCCGCCATGGTCGGGCGCACGCTGTCGGGGCAGCTCTACAGCCAGCGCGACGAGGCCAAGCTGCGCAAGGCCGGCAAGAAGGTGCTGTCGGTGCAGGACATCTCGATGAGCAATGTCGTGCGCAACAATTCCTTCTCGATCTTCGAGGGCCAGATCACCGGGGTGTTCGGGCTGATCGGCTCGGGTCGCACCGAGACGTTCAAGATCGTTTCCGGCATCTACAAGCGCGACTTCCTGCGCGGCGGCACCATAGAGCTGGACGACCGGCCGGTGCGCTATCTCGTTCCGAGCGAGGCGGTGGCGGACGGCATCGTCTATGTCACCGAAGACCGCAAGAGCGAGGGGATTTTCGAGACCATGGACGTTGCCGAGAACCTGTTCGGCGGCTTTTTGGCGGCCGGGCGGGAAAAGGGCTGGGTGATCAATGCGCAGGAGATGCGGGCGCTGTCGGCCGAATGGACCAAGACGCTGAACGTCAAGGCGATCAACGACAATGCGCGGGTGGTCGAGCTCTCGGGCGGCAACCAGCAGAAGGTGGTGATCGGCAAGGGGCTGGTGCAGAAGCCGCGCATCGTCATCTTCGACGAGCCGACGCGCGGCGTCGATGTCGGTGCGATCGCCGAAATCCACCAGATCATCAACCGGCTGGCCGATGAGGGCCTGGCCGTCGTCGTCATCTCGTCCTACCTGCCGGAGATCATGAACCTGTCCGACCGCATCCTGGTCTGCCGGCAAGGCCGCATCGTCGAGGAGTTCTCGCCGGCCGAGGCGACGGAGGAGAAGATCATGTATGCGGCGGTTCATTAGGTTCCAGGCGATGCGTACTTCGACAATTGGCGGAGTCACCAGTCCATTCGTCATCGAGGGGCGAAGCAAGGAGCGCAGCGACGCGGCGCAGACCCCAGGATGACGACGGTGAGGGCCTCTGCATTTCCAGGGTTCTGGGCCGGCCTGCAAAACGTGAATCACCAGAGCAAGTTAGCCGCATTCGCTACCAAGCCGATTCAACGACCTCTCTCATCGATTCAAACCGAAAGGAGCCTGCCCATGGCCACCACAAGACTTCTGACCGATGCCGAGGTCGAGGCGATTCCCGCTGTGAAGGCCGTGTTCGACGACATCCGCGCGACGCGCAAATCCGATTTCGTCAATAATTTCTGGCGCGGGCTGGCCAATGATCCGGTCTCGCTGAAGCGGGTGTGGGAACAGCTCAAGGCGGTGATGGTCGCGGACAGCGCCATCGACCCGCTGACCAAGGAGATGATCTACATCGCCGTCTCGACCGCCAATGGCTGCTCCTACTGCGTCCACTCGCACACGGCGGCAGCCCGCGCCAAGGGCATGACCGAAGCGCAACATGGCGAGCTGGTGTCGATCATCGGACTGGCGGGGCAGACCAACCAGATGGTCACTGCGATGCAGATCCCGGTCGATCCGCAGTTCGAGGTGCGGTGAGGCGCGGCGCCTTCCCTTCTCCCCTTGTGGGAAAAGGTGGCCGAGCGAAGCTCGGTCGGATGAGGGTGCCGGAAGGATTGCTAGCTTGAAGACGTAAGTGCTTCAAATTGCCTGTATTTCCACCGCCGCGTTCCTTCCAACACCCCTCATCCGTCTCGGCGCTGCGCGCCAATCCACTTTCTCCCACAACAAGGGGAGAAGGGAATGCGCGCTACACCGGCCGATAAACCCGCTCCGCCGTGTTCCAGTAGATATCGGCCTCGGCGGCTGCGCCGTGCTTGCCCACCGCTTCCCGGTGCGCCTTGATCAGCTCGGCGTGGCTGGTCCACAGTTTCTCGATCGGGAAGTTCGATCCGAACATCAAATGGTCGCTGCCGAGGATGTCGATGGCATTGTCGACGATATAGCTGATCAGCGCCGGGTCGTTGCGGTGGACGAAGGTGCCGAGGCCGGACAGTTTTGCATAGAGGTTTGGGGCCGCTGACAGCGTGCGCAGGCCGGCTTTCCAGGCCTCGGTGGTCTCTGGCTCCATGTCGGTCAGCATGCCGGCGTGGGTGAGGATGAAATTGGTCTCGGGGTTCTCGCCGACAAGCGTCAGCCCGTCCTTCATCTGGGCGGGGAAAAGCTGCAGGTCGAAGGACAAGCCGTAGTCCTTCAGACGCGCCACATTGGCCCGCACCTTCGGGTCGATGACCTGATCGGCCGAGGCAGCGAAGCGGAAGGCCGGCATTTCGTGCCAGTGCAGCTGCATGCGCACGCCGCGCAGCAGGGGGTATTTGATCAGCCGGTCGATCTGGGAACGCACGTCGTCCACGGTCATGTCGGCATAGCCGACGATGGCGTGCGGCCAGCCGGTTTGTTCCGCGGTTTTCTGCAGGAAGGCGACCTCATTCTCGAAATCCTCCTTGGCCCAGTTGGTCTGGACATAGACCGCCTTCTCGACGCCCGAGCCTTGCTGGTCGGCGAGGAATTCCCCGATAGGATAGTCGCGGCGGATCGGCTCATACGGTCCGAAGATGCGCGGCACCATCGGCCCGACCAGCCAGGGCTGGTCCTTTTGGCGCCAGATGTGGAAATGCGCGTCGATCGCCTTCTGCATCACGAAACCCTCCTCCAGATTGCCGCGGCCGCCGGGGCTGGGCGGGCGAGCGACAGGATGAAATCGGTGAGGCCGGCGATCGACGAACCGTCGACCAGGTCGTCGAGCACTGGCAGGATGGCGCGAAGCGCTGCCGTCGCCGGCCGAAAGCGTGGATCGCCGGCCAACGGCGTCGCCAGCGAAAGCCGAAAGGCGCGGGCGCTCAGCCGGCGCATCGCCGTCTCCAGCTCGGCATGATCGCCGCGCTCCAGCGCATCCGACAGGATGACGATCGCCGCCCCGCGCGCAAAGGCCGAAAAACGCGGCACCGAGAGGAAGGCAAGCAGTGTCGGTCCCATGCGGGTGCCGCCGTCCCAGTCGTCGACCTGGGCAGCGGCGCGGGCCAGCGCCTGGTCGCGGTCGCGAATGCGCAGCGCCGAGGTGATACGGGTCAGTCGTGTGCCGAAAGTGAAGACCTCCGCCCGGTCGGCGCCTTGCACGGCCGCATGCGCCAGCTTGAGATAGTCTGAGGTGTAGAGTTTCATCGAGCCCGACACGTCGATCAGGATGAGTAGCTTGCGTGGCACTGTCTGCCGCCGGCGCAGCAGCGGCGAGGGGATATCGCCGTCGGCACTGACGATTTCGCGCAGCGAGCGGCGCAGGTCGAGCTTGCCGCGCGCATGCGTGCGCACCGTGCGGAAGGAGCGGCGGGCGGGCAAAGCGGTGGCGAGCTTGCGGCGGAAGGCGGCAAGCCCGTCGCTATCGCGGCTGAATTCGCGGACGCTCAACTGTTCGCTGGCCGAAGACAGTTCGCCGCCTTGCTCCTGGCGGACCACCTCGATTTCTTGTTCGCTGGTTTCGCCGTCATCCTTGATGCGGGTTTCCTCGTCGGCCTCGCCTCCGACCACTGCCGCGGTGCTGCCATAGAAATGGCTCCGAAAATGCGCCTCGAATTCGTCGCGGCGGTCGGGCGGCGGCGCCAGCGTGGCGAGCGCCGCTTCGCGGATGTCGGCCATCGAGCGCGGCCCAAGCAGCGTCACCGCTTGCATGAAGCCGGAGACCTGCTCGGGCGCCACTGAAAAGCCATAGCGGCGCAGCAGCCGGCCGAAGCCGAGGAAGGGCGTCGCCCCTTGAGGCAGATCCGCGGGGCTCACGCCAGCGCCTCCTCGACAATCTTGCCGAAGTCGGGCGCGATGCAGGAAAGGTCCTCCTCGTCCTTGATCAGCACGCCAATGGCGCGGCGAAACGCTTCCGGCCACGGACTGCCGCCTTTTTCGAGGATCGTCGCGGCGTTCGCCCATTCGACCGCTTCGGCGATGCCGGGCGGCTTCGCCAGCGGGCGGGCGCGAATGTCGCGCACTGCGGCAGCCACGGCGCGCGCCGTGGCCTCGGCGACGTCGCCGGCGCGCAGCATGATGATCTCGGCTTCGCGCCGGGCGTCGGGATAGGTGATCCAGTGGTAGACGCAGCGCCGCCGCAGCGCTTCGGCAAGCTCACGGGTGCGGTTCGAGGTCAGGATGACGATCGGCTGCGCAGTCGCGCGAATGGTGCCGCGCTCGGGAATGCTGATCTGGAAATCGGACAGGAACTCCAGCAGCAGCGCTTCGAATTCATGGTCGGAACGGTCGATTTCGTCGACCAGCAGCACGCGCTTTTCCGGCGCTTTCAGCACCTGCAGCAGCGGCCGCGCGATGAGAAAGCGGTCGTCGTAGATGTCGACCTCGTGCTCACCGGCATGGCGGATGGCGAGCAACTGGCGCTGGTAATTCCATTCGTAGAGCGCATGTGCGGCGTCGATGCCCTCGTAGCATTGCAGCCGCACCAGGTCGCGCCCGAGCACCTCGGCAATCGCCTTCGCAGCTTCCGTCTTGCCGACGCCGGGTGCGCCTTCGAGCAGCAGCGGCTTTCCCAGCCTGATCGCCAGGAAGATGGCGGTGGCCAGGCTTTCATCGGCGAGATAGCGCGAGGCGGCGAGGCGCGACGCCACCGCCTCAGGCGAGGTCGCGACTGTCTCAGCGCTTCTCTTGGGCATTTTCAGCACTCAGTTCGGGGCTTGCGCCTTCAGCGCCCGCAGGATGCGCTCCGGCGTGATCGGCAGCGTATCGATGCGCACACCGACAGCGTCGAAGACGGCATTGGCGACCGCCGGGATCTGCGGGTTGGCGCACATTTCGCCCGGCCCCTTGGCGCCATACGGCCCGTCCGCCGAGGGCCGTTCCAGCACGATGATCTCGGTTTGCGCGAGATCGCCAGGACCCGGCATCAGATATTGGTTGAAGTCGGTGCCGCCATGGTCGCGGTTGGGATAATAGGGCTCGGTCGTTTCGTAGAGCGCATGGCTGATGCCCATCCACGAGCCGCCAACGAGTTGCTGCTCGACCATTTTCGGGTTCAGCGCGCGGCCGATCTCAAACACGTTCTTCACCGTCAGCACGGTGACCTCGCCGGTCTCGTCGTCGACCTCGACCTCCGCCACCGTGCAGGCATGGGCGTAGCAGGTAGACGGCTTCATCGCTCCGGTCTCTTTCTCCGGATAGGAGCGGGGGATCAAAAACATGCCGCGGCCGGAAATCGAACGGCCGCGCTTGAAATGCGCCGACAGCGCGACATCGAAGATCGAGATCGATCTTTGCGGCGCGCCCTTGACCAGGATGTTGCCCTCGCCATCGGTCTCGAGGTCCGAGGCGTTCACCTCAAGTTCCTCGGCCGCCACTTCCAGCATCACCTGGCGGGCTTCCCTGGCGGCCTGGATGACCGCATTGCCGGCCCGATGCGTGCCGCGCGAGGCGAAGGTGCCCATGCAGTGCGGGCCGGTGTCGGTGTCGGCGGTGTCGACGACGACGCGGTCGGTCGGTACGCCGATCGTCTCGGCGCAGATCTGTGCCATGATCTGCTTCATGCCCTGGCCCAGGTCGACGCTGGAGAGCGTGACCATGAAATTGCCGGTCGGCGTCGAATGCACCAGCGCCTGCGTCGGGTCGCCGCCGAGATTCATGCCGGTCGGATAATTGATCGCGGCGACGCCGCGTCCGCGCCTGATCGCCATCTCAAGCTCCCTTCGCGTAAGACGACATCGTCATGAACTTCTCCGCCACCGGCCAGTTGGCGGCGCGCGAGGCTTCCTGCATGCACTCGATCAGCGCCGCCCCCTCCGTCGGCTGCCGGTGTGCCTTCATGTCGCCGTCGCGGTAGGCGTTGATGAAGCGGAATTCGAGAGGGTCCATGCCGATCAGCCGGGCGAGCTTGTCCATCTGCACCTCCAGCGCGAAGTCGCCGATGGTGACGCCGAAACCGCGCATCGCCGAGGACGGGGTACGGTTGGTGTAGACGCAGTAGGTGTCGATCCAGACATTCGGGATCGTATACGGGCCAGGATAATGCCCGGCGCCCTTCTGCGCGCCGTAGGGCGAATGGCGCGAATAGGCGCCGGCATCGGTGTAGCCGGTCACTTTCCGCGCCACGATGCGGCCGTCGTTCATGACGCCGTCCTTGATGACGACCTTTTCGGCGGCGCGCGGCGAGGAAATCTGCATCTCCTCCTCGCGGCTATAGACAAAACAAACCGGTCGTCCGGTTAGTTTGGCGCCGAGGATGGCGATCGGCTCGACGATGACGTCGACCTTGCCGCCAAAACCGCCGCCGACGGTGCCGCCGACGAAATGCAGCTTGTTGCCGGGCATCTGCAGGATGATCGAGGCGTTGTCGAGCGTGAAGAACATCGCCTGCGTGTTGGTGTAGCAGGTGAAGCGGTCGTTGCCCTCCGGTGCGACGATGCAGCCGGTCGTCTCGGTCGGCGCATGCTCGATCGGCGAGGACTGATAGGTCTGTTCGAGCACGTGGTCGGCTGTGGCAAAGCCTGCCTCGACATCGCCAAAGCGCACCTTGCGGCATTCGCCGCTGTCGTAGAGGTAATAGTTCCGGCCGTGATACTCGTTGACGATCGGCGCGTCGGGCTTCAGCGCTTCCTCCATGTCGAAGACGGCCGGCAGCACCTCGTAGTCGACCTTGACCTTGGCGGCGGCTTCCTGCGCGGCGCGCTCGGTCTCGGCCAGCACCGCCACCACCGCCTCGCCCTTCCAGCGCACCTTGCCGTCAGCCAGCACCGTCTCGTCCTCCGGCCCGATCTGGATCAGGATCAGGATGGTGTAGACATTGTGCGGCACATCCTTGGCGGTCAGCACCTTGACGACACCCGGATGCTTTTCCGCCTCGGACGTATCGATGCTGCGTATGCGGGCGTGATGGTGCGGGCTGCGCACCATCTTCAGGTGCAGCATGCCGGGAAAATTGCGGTCGGCGAAATAGGTGGTCTTGCCAGTGACATGGCCGGGTGAATCCGAACGCGGCCGCGGCTGGCCGATCTCGTGCAGATCGTCCTTGCGCTGGTCGGCGAAATAGCTCTTGCGGAGTTCCATTTTCTTAACTCCCTCAAACCGCGTTCTGCGAATTGGAGCGCGCGGCGGTCAGCACCGCCTGGATGATCGGCTCGTAACCGGTGCAGCGGCAGATATTGCCCGACAGCGCCTCGACCACGTCCTCGCGGCTGGGGTTCGGCGTGTGATCGAGCAGTACCTTGGCTGCCATGATCATGCCCGGCGTGCAGAAACCGCATTGCGTGGCGAAAGCATCGAGGAAAGCGCGTTGCAGCGGATGCAGCACGCCGCCTTCCGAAAGCCCCGACGTCGTGGTGACGGCCGCACCGTTGCAGGTCTCGGCCAACGTCAGGCAGGACAGCCTGAGCTCGCCATCGATGATGACCGTGCAGGCGCCGCAAGTGCCTTGATGGCAGCCGCCTTTTGGCGAGGTGTCGCCGATCTTGTCGCGCAGCGCGTGAAGCAGCGTCGTGCCGCTGTCGATGAACTCGGCCTTTTCGGCACCATTGAGCGTGAACTGAACCGGGACCTTCGCCATCTTTATTACTCCTTGCGCCGCAGCCAGGGCTTCAGGCGAGCAGCAGCCGGCCGAGATGGACCGGCAGGACTTCGTTGCGATACCAGGCACTGGCGATCGGATCGGTTGGCGGCGAAGTGCCGTCGTGGGCAACGGCCAGTGCCGGTGCGATGCCGTCTGCGGTGAGTTTGCGGCCAATCAAGGCTTTCTCCGCCGTCCTGGCACGGATCGGCCGGCCGGCCATGCAGCCGAGCGCGATCCGCGCTGACGTGACAGTGCCGTCCGGCGTGTGTTCCAGCATGGTGGCGATGCTCAGCACCGAGACGCCCTTTGGCTTGACCCGCGACACTTTCAGGAAGCGAAAACCGCCTTCCTTCGGAAGCGTGAAGCCGACCGCAGTGACGATGGCGTGATTGCTCTCGCGCTTTGCCAGAAAGGTTTCGATCGGCAGCTCGCCGTAGTCGGTGGTGACGGTTGCGTCCAACGCCAGCAGTGCAACGGTGAAATCGCCGTAAGGCGTTGGCGCGAAGAGATTGCCGCCGACCGTAGCCATGTTGCGGATCGCCGGTCCGCCGACGGCGCGCGCGGCGTGGGCCAGTGGAGCGAGATCCGGGTGACGGGCGATCGCCGCCATGGTCACCGAAGCGCCGATGCGGACCTCGCCGCCGGAAATGTGGATGATCGACAGCGCCGGTTCGGTCGACCGGATGAAACCGGAAATCGACACGTCGCCTTCGTTGGCGGCGCGCACGACCAGTGTGCCGCCACCGAGATAGCGGGTGCCGGCGGCCTTCAGCGCCGCGCCAGCGTCCTTCACCGTCGGGAAAGTCTGCAGTGCAAGCGCCATGGAACGCTCCTGGTTGTCAGCTCAATTCAGTTCAACCTTGCCGGCGAAATGGGCCTTCAGGGCGTTGAAGCCGCCCTGGAAGACGTTGGCGCCCATGCCTTCGGCCAGCTTGTCGGCTTCTTCGGGAGGGGCGTCGAAGCTGGCGGTCCATTCGGCATAGGTGCGGTCGCCGTCGGTCACCCGCCGCAACTGCAGCGTCGCCTTGTGGTTGGTAAGCGGTTGCGGCGTCTCCAGGATGGAGTAGCTGACGAGGAAATTCTCGTCGGAGAAATCGAGCAGCTTTTCGCGGAGGCGGGCGCCGCTGGCGAGCTGGAAATTGCGCACGCAGCCGATCGTGCCGGCATCCTTGCCGTCCTCGATATGGCTTTCGACCATGCGCGGGTGCCAATTCGGCAGACCGTTGAAGTCGCGTATGCGCGCCCAGACCTTTTCGACCGGCGCGTCGATGACGCTGGAGATGGTGACTTTCGCCATAGGATCGTTCCCTTGCAAATCAGCTGCTTGGGAGGGTAGGGCGGCAGACTCGGCGGCGCTTATCAATGCGTCTTGAACGCCTATCAATTAGTCTGAAAAACGGGCGCTCAGCTGATCGCCCGCGCCGCCTCGCGGTAAAGCGTCGGCGGAACGCCGACATGGTCGCGGAAGAAGCGCGAGAAATTGCCTTGGGTGGTGAAGCCGAGATTGCAGGCGACCGAGATCAGCGGCTCCTGCGACCACTGCAATTGCCGCACCGCTTCCTCCATGCGCAGCGTGTTCCAATAGACGTTGGGCGTCAGATTGGTCTGTTCCTTGAACAGGGCGAAGAAATGCGGCCGCGACAGGCCGACGCTGCGCGCCACGTCGTCGAAGCAGATGCGCTCGCAGACATTGGCTTTCATCAGCTGGATCGCCTTGCGGACGCGAAAATCCTGCATGGTGTTGACGCGGGCGCGCACCGTCTGCGGTGCGCAGGCGTCGGCGGCATCGAGCACGCTGTCGATGAAGCGCTCGATCTCGTAATTGGCGATGTCGTCGATGCTCTCATTGTCGCTGAGATGGTCGAGAAGGTTGGCCGCTGCCTTGTGCAGCCAAGGCTCGAGCGTGATTGCCGGGGCGGAGAACAGCGGCGCCGAGGAAGGCAGCTCGCGGCGCCTTCGAGCCCAGTCCGGATCGATGTAAAAGGCGAGGAACAGGCCGGGCGTGCCGTCGCGGGACAGAGCGTGGCTGTGCGGCTGGAAGGAATTGATGCCGGCGGCGGTGCCCGGTCCAAGCCGCACCGTCTCGCGGCCGATGGTCATCTCGCCGGCCGTGCCTTCCAGCCAGATGATGATATGCGCCTCGACATGGGCATGGGTGACGAAGTCGCTGGCGACGTTCAGGACAGAAACATGTCCGAACCGGCCCCAGTAGAGCCTGATCGCTTCCGTCATGGGTATATCCTCCCGCAGGCGACTGGCCTCCCTTCGCCTGCTGCGAGCGATTGTGCGGCTCAGTTCGGGCTTGCGTCAAGACGGATGTGCACGCCCGGGCGCCGGCCATGCGCCGCAGCGGCGGATTTTCAGACTCGGCGATAGGAAGAAGGCGAGCGTTTCCAGGCCGGTATGGCAAGACCGGTGCGGTCGACGGCAACCGGCACTCCCTTCGAGGCTGAGCAAGGACTTTTGCCAGCGAAGCAACTTTGCCCCGCCGGCGGAAAAGTTCAGTCGTTGCGCCTGAAATTGCGGATGCGGTCGAACAGCACGGCGAGCAGGATGGCGCCGCCGATGAACACGCCCTGCCAGAAGGCATTGATGCCGAGCAGGCCGAGGCTATTGCGGATGACCTCGATCAGCGCCGCGCCAACGACCGCGCCGAAGGCTGTGCCCATGCCGCCGGCCAGGTTGGCGCCACCGATGACGGTGGCGGCGATCACCTGAAGCTCCATGCCGTTGCCGAGATTTGTGGTGACCGCGCCCAGCCAGCCGGTCTGGATGATGCCGGCAAGGCCCGCCGCCAATGCCGAGATCATGTAGACGACAACCTTGATCTGGCGCACCGGAACGCCGGTCAGCGTCGCCGCATGCTCGTTGCCGCCGATGGCGAAGATGTGCCGGCCGAATTTCGTCCAGCGCAGCACGAAGCCGGTAATCATCGCCAGCACGATCATGTAGAGCACCGGATTGGCGATGCCGAACACCCAGGCGCCGCCGCCAAGCGCCAGCAGCTTGTCGTGGTCCGGCCCGAACTGGAAGACGACGGTGTTGTTGGAGGCGACCATGGCAAGGCTACGTGCGATCGAGAGCATGCCAAGCGTCACCACGAAGGGCGGAAAGCCGAGATAGGCGATCAGAACCCCGTTGAAGGCGCCGATGATCAGCGCCGTCGCGATCGCTGCGGCAATGCCGGTCTCGATGCCGTAGCCGGCATGCATGGTCACGGCCAGCACCATCGAGCACAGGCAAAGCACCGAGCCGACCGACAGGTCGATACCGCCGGTGATGATGACGAAGGTCATGCCGAGCGCCACGATGGCGACGAAGGTGATGTTGCGGGTGATGTTGTAGAGGTTCTTGGTCGTGGCGAAGGAATCCGTGGCCATGGACAGGAACAGGCAGGCGAGGATGACCGCGATCACCACCCAGAAGGTCTGGCTGGCAAACACCTTGCTCAGCAAGGTGTGCTGCTTGTGCGCGATCGTCTGATCAAGGGTGACTGCCATTATCGACCTTTTTTACTCTGGTTAAGGCGTCAATCATACCTGTTCGATGGCGCCGGTGATGAGTCCGGTGACTTCTTCCGGCGAACTCGATGCGATCGTCTTGTCGGCGACCTTGCGGCCGCGCCGCATGACGATGACGCGGTCGGCAACGTCAAAGACGTCGGGCATGCGGTGGCTGATCAGCACGACGGCGATGCCCTGGTCGCGCAAATGGCGGATCAGGTTCAATACCTCGGCGACCTGGCGCACCGAGATCGCCGCCGTCGGCTCGTCCATCAGCACGATCTTGGCCTGCGAAAGCATGGTGCGGGCGATCGCCACCGCTTGCCGCTGGCCGCCCGACATCTGTTTGACCAGGTCGCGCGGGCGGGTTTCGGATTTCAGCTCGGCGAAGATCTGGCCGGCACGCTTGTACATCGCGGCATAGTCGAGGATGCGAAGCGGCCCGAGGCCGCGGCGCAATTCACGGCCGAGATAGACGTTGGCGGCGGCCGTCAGATTGTTGCACAGTGCCAGGTCCTGATGGACGATTTCGATGCCATGCTGGCGCGCCTCGACCGGCTTGTGCAGGATCAGCTCTTTGCCGTCCATCTGCATCGTGCCATGGCTCGGTGGGAAATTGCCGGCGATCATCTTGACCAGGGTCGACTTGCCGGCGCCGTTGTCGCCCATCAGGCCGACAACCTGTCCGGCCTCGATCGACAACGAAACGTCGTTGACCGCCTGGATGGCGCCAAAATGCTTCGAGATGTTGGTGAGTTCGAGAACCGCCACCAGCCTTCTTGCCTCCCCGTGCTTTGCGGCCTGCGGTTCTGCCGCGGCCTTTCGCTCTCCCCAGTTCCTCCCGGAAGCAGCGATTTTGCCCATTTACGCATAAGCCACCTTGGCGTCAACCACGGCTTCTTTCGAAAAATCAGTTTTGTAGGACAAATAGCATTGACGTCGGCGACAAGGCGATATTAGCTAAGTGTCGGAGTAGCTTGCGCCGATCTCCCGGGTTGCCGGAAGGAATCGGTGAAGGTTTGTCGGTCAGGGATTTGGTAACCAGCAGTATCTGTCGGTGCCGGTCTGAGACTGAATATGAAAATGCTTATCGACCTGGCTTGGCGACACGAGTGCGACGTCCTCTGTCATCTTGCTCCGGGTCGATCTGTGTGTGGCGGGCACGTGGTGTCCGTTTGTTTCAAAAGGGAGGACTGACATGAGGAAATCACTATTGCTCGCTGCCGCCGCCGTCATGGCGTTGGGTGCCGGGCCGGCTATGGCCAAGAAACAGCTCGTCATCGTCGTGAAGGGTCTCGACAATCCATTCTTCGAGGCCATCCACCAGGGTTGCGAGAAATGGAACAAGGAAAACGCCAGCTCGGAATATGAGTGCTTCTACACCGGACCGGCATCGACCTCGGACGAAGCCGGTGAAGCCCAGATCGTCCAGGACATGCTGAGCAAGCCCGACACTGTGGCGATGGCGATTTCGCCATCGAACGCGCCGCTGATCGCGCAGACGATCAAAAGCGCCAATCCGTCGATCCCGATCATGACCCTCGACGCCGACCTCAGCAAGGAAGATGCGGCGCTGCGCAAGACCTACCTCGGCACCGACAACTACCTGATGGGTCACAAGATCGGCGAATACATCAAGAAGGCCAAGCCGAATGGCGGCAAGATCTGCACCATCGAAGGCAATCCGGCGGCCGACAACATCCTGCGCCGCGCGCAGGGCATGCGTGACGCGCTTTCGGGCAAGGACGGCCTCGCCGCGCTGGCAGGCGAAGGCGGCTGGACGGAAGTTGCCGGCTGCCCGGTGTTCACCAATGACGACGGCGCCAAGGGCGTGCAGGCGATGACCGACATCCTCGCTGCCAATCCCGATCTCGACGCCTTCGGCATCATGGGCGGCTGGCCGCTGTTCGGCGCTCCGCAGCCCTACCGCGACCTGTTCAAGCCGATGGCCGACAAGATCGCCAGCAACGCCTTCGTCATCGGCGCCGCCGACACGATCGGCGACGAGGTGGCGATTGCCCGTGACGGGCTGGTGACCGCGCTGGTTGGCCAGCGGCCGTTCGAGATGGGCTACAAGGCGCCCTCGGTGATGATCGACCTGGTCGAAGGCAAGCCGGTCGCCGATCCGGTGTTCACCGGCCTCGACGAATGCACCAAGGACACGGTCGACACCTGCATCCAGAAGTAGGTTCGCAGTTTCGGGGCGCCCTTCGACGGGCGCCCCGTCACAGACCGTCCATACGAACGCACGAGGCGACGCTGCTTTGGAGCGTAGGCCGCTGCTTTGTCGTGTCCTGAGTTCAGGCTTTCGACAAGCGGCTGCCGGGGAATACGAATGCCGGACGCGACATCAAAAAAGCGACCCGCCAAGTTGAAGGCAGAGGCTGAGCGGCCGGCCGGCGTTCGGCGTGCCGACGCCGCACACTTTCCCGGCTCGAGTGTGCACGCCTCGCTGGCCAACGAAATCGGGCTGAGGATCGTGCGCGGCGATTATCCGCCGGGAACCATCCTGCCCAACGAGGCCAAATGGTCGGAGACCTTCGACGTCAGCCGCTCGGCGGTGCGCGAAGCCATAAAAATGCTGATGGCGAAAAGCTTGCTTGCGTCGCGCCCGAAGATCGGCAGTTGGGTCGAGCCTAAGGAGCGCTGGAACCTGCTCGATCGCGATGTGCTGGCCTGGTACGCGACCTCGCCGGACCGCGAGGTGTTTCTCAGGACGGTGCAGGAATTCCGCCACATCATCGAGCCGGAGGCCAGCGCCTTTGCCGCGATGCGGCGCACCGACGAGCAGATGGCCGAGATCAGCCAGGCCTGTCGCGAAATGGGCGAAGCGACCAACCTGCAGGAGCGAACGCGCGCCGACACGCGGTTCCACCTCGCCATCCTGCGCGCCTCGGGCAACGATCTGCTGGTGCCGCTCGGCGTGCTGATCGAATCGGCGCTCGATCACCTCTTTGTTTTCGTCACACGCGAAACCAGCGACCAGCGTCGGGCGCAGGCACTGCACGAGGCGATCGAGAAGAACATCCGCCTGCAGCGGCCCGCCGCAGCCCGTGCCGCGGTGCACAGGCTTCTCGCCAACACCGACGATGTTATCGGGCGGTCGCGGCGGTGATGGTTGCACCAGGGCTGGCATTGCTCCGAACGATTGCAAAACTCGGCATTCCTTCGCGCCCCTCTCTGTCCTGCCGGACATCTCCCCCACGAGGGGGGAGATTGGATGCCACTTCGGCTTTCGCTAATCATCAACGTTAGGCAATGAGGGCGGCGACCTCGGATGGGCCAGGGATTCGGACTTTTTTACCGCCGCAGCGTATTTTGTTCTTGCTTTGTGCCGGCAGCTATGCTACTAATTTGGCTATGGTGCTGATTGGCGCCGACGACCCGCCCACCGAGGCGGGTTTTTTGTTTCTGGCTTTGAAATTGCAGTGTTGCCGATCTGAGGTCTGAGGGACAGCACCCCCCTCTGCCCTGCCGGGCATCTCCCCCAACAAGGCAGGGCAAATCGCGTAAGGAGTCCCCCTCATCCGGCCGCTTCGCGGCCACCTTCTCCCCGCTGGGGAGAAGAGGCTGACGCCGGCGCTGGCGATCTCCTCTCCCCTCGGGGAGAGGTTGGATTGCCCCGAATTGCCCTTCGCAATTCGGTTGGCAATCCGGGTGAGGGGGCTCTTGCCTACATGCGATTGCACTGCCTCAAGGGGGAAGATTGGCAGGTTCGCCAGTGGCGCTGACGCCTCGGAATGTTGCGGCAAGCTTGCGTGGCCAAAAGCTGATCGGCCGGCTCAGATCGTCTGCTTCTTGCCATCCCTGGTCGGCATCAGGTCGACGCCGTTGACCTTGCCGATATGCGTGGCCAGCATCGGCACATATTGGTCGGCGGGGCCGGCCGCGAAGGCGCCGGCGAAGGCGTTTTTGGTGGCGTTGCCGAGTGGGTTGGCGATGCCGGCAGCATCCGCCATCGATTCGAGATAGGTGAGATCCTTGAAGGCGTTGGCGATGCTGAATTTGTGCGCGTCGCGGTCGCCTTCCAGCGTCCAGCGCATGAAGGTCTGGTAGAAGCCGCAATCCATGCGGCCGTTGCGGATGACGCTGTCGAAGCGCGGCGGCGAGATGCCGACCTTCTGCGCCAGCGCCAGCGCCTCGGAATAGATCGCAGCGTAGCCGAGCGAAATGAAGTTGTTGAGCAGCTTCATGCGATGGCCGTCACCGGTGTCGCCGATATGGACGATGCGCCCGGCCCAGGTGTCGAGCACCGGCTTCAGCCGGGCAAAGACCGCGTCGGGCGCGCCGACCATGGCATCGAGCGTGCCTTCCCAGGCCTCCTTCGGGGTGCGGCTGAGCGGGGCATCGACATAGTCGACGCCGAGCGCCTTGAGTTCGGCGGCCAGCGCCACCGTCGAGACAGGATCCGAGGTCGAGCAGTCGACGGCGACCGATCCCGGCTTCAGGCCTTCCTTGAGGCCGCCTGGGCCGCGGATGATGGCTTCGACCTCGCGCGAGCCGGTGACGCAGATGAAGACGATATCGGATGCCGCGGCGACGTCGCGCGAGGTCGCCGCTTCCTTGGCGCCGCGGCCGAGCAGGTCTTCCGCCGGTGCGCGGTTCTTGCGGCCGAGAAACGTCAACGGATAGCCCTTGTCGACGATGTTCTTCGCTATGCCGTGCCCCATCAGGCCCAGCCCGATGAAGCCGATCTTTTCGCTCGCGGCGGTAGTGTTCATGTCGTTTCGTCCTATTTGCAGTGATGGATGACGGCGCTGCACCTTGCCGGCGAATTGTTGAAGCGGGTTTTTGCCGCATGCCGTGGCAGGCGATTGCAGAGTTCGATATTGTCTGACAATACACGTGAATTCCAGGGAGAGCAAAATGACGAAGCGGATCATGTTCACCGGCGGCAGCGGCAAGGCCGGGCGCCACGTCGTGCAGTATCTGGTCGAGCAGGGCTGCCAGGTGCTCAACATCGACACCAAGCCGCTCGACAATCCCAAGGTGCGCACGCTGATCACCGACATCACCGACAGCGGGCAGGTGTTCAACGCGCTGTCGAGCTATATCGGCCTGCATGAATTCGATCCGTCGCTGCGTTCGCAGCCGGTCGATGCCGTGGTGCATTTCGCGGCGATCCCGCGCATCATGATCACGCCCGACAATGAGGTGTTCCGCATCAACGCGCTCGGCACCTACAATGTCATCGAGGCCGCAGTGAAGCTCGGTATCCGCAAGGTGGTGATCGCATCCAGCGAGACGACCTACGGCCTGGTCTTCGCCAACGAACCGCGCGATCCGACGCATTTTCCGCTCGACGAGGAGTACGACGTCGATCCGATGGACAGCTACGCGCTGTCCAAGGTCGTCAACGAGAAGACCGCGCGGGCGTTTGCACAACGCGATGGCACCGACATCTATGCCTTGCGCATCGGCAACGTCATCGAGCCGCATGAATATTCGCTGTTTCCGAAATGGTTCGCCGATCCGGGTTTCCGCAAGCGCATCGCCTGGAGCTATATCGACGCGCGCGACCTCGGCCAGATCACGCTGCGCGCCATCGAAAAGGATGGGCTCGGCTATCAGGTGTTCAACGCCGCCAATGACGACACCTCGTCGGACCTGCCGACGGCCGAACTGCTGAAGCGGTTTTATCCCGATGTGCCGGTCGAGGGCGAACTTGGCGAATACGAGACGCTGCTCTCCAACCGCAAGGCACGCGACATGCTCGGCTTCCGGCCGGAGCACAGCTGGCGGAAATATGTCAAGACGACCTGACGGGCGTACGTGATACGGAGCCGGCACTGGGCCAGCCCCGACGCGCAACGTTGAGAAGGCTCTGACTCAACCTCGAATTTGACATAGGCTATCTGCTGGCTGGTAATAACACGTTTCCCCCTTCGAGAGGAACGGTGCGGCCTGCGGGGGAATTGTTGACTTTAAACGCAACTAACTCTATTCTGTATCAGCGGTCGAAACCGGTCGGCTCGTCGCGCGGCCTGCACTTAACCAAAAGGTGGAGGCCAAGCGGTTTCTGTATGTAACGCCAAATGTTTATAGAGGATTGGCTGGGAAGGATCCCGACTTTAAGCCATTTGCCGATGGCGAAAATGGAAGAACTGATAGCAATTTTTTGTTTCGGTTGGTTCGTGACGGCAAGCCTCAAAGGAGACCCAGACGAGCGGGGGCCAGACATCGAACGATTGCATTCTGTTGACGAGGTCTGGGTAATTTGTGCGCGAAAGCCTAGGCATGTCCAAGTGCGTCTGTTCGGTAGGTTTCTCGACGCCGGGGTATTCATAGGTTTAGGACTGCATTGCCGACATTGGCTAGGGATCAAAAAGAACTATAGCGAAACCGTCGCTGGAATCCCCGATCTTTGGGGCAACACCATGGGTAATGCGCAACCTTTTCGTGCAGCAACGGCGTTAGAGTACGTGAAGGGAATATGTCGAGATGTGGATGAAAAAATCTAATAAGGTTTCCGACCAAGCGTTCGTTGAAGAGTTCGAACGCGGGATACTTCGTTCGGCTTTTGTGAGCGCCTTTTGGGCGGTCATTCAAGCCAGGAAAGCGGAAACGGGGCTCACCCTAAGTCAGCTTGCCGATCGCCTCGGAATTAACAAGTCTGCGGTCTCTCGCTGGTTTTCAGGAACAAAGCCGAACTGGGAAATAGACACTATCGCGGACCTCGCGACTGCCCTTGAGGTAGACGTAGAGGTTGTGGTCGTAGACAGAAAAATGAACCGTCGGTTTGGGCCTGCGGGCGAGATACAGCCGCTTACGCTCGGAGCGGGGACCACACTAAGTTCCGGGCAGCATTCCATCCTGCCGGGAACCGATGCCGTGAGTGCGGTGTCAATACGCCTTGAGGCAGCATGATTTTGAACCCCCATGCTAGCGTCGTGTTTTGCGATGACCTTCGACAGGAGGCCAACGGGAAGCAACTGCACATAGGGGTCTATAATGATGCCGTTTTATTCGACGGACCTTTGCCGTGGGCATTGCCCACGGGGCTGTGGTGTCTGATTAAGTATCTTGAACCGTATCCAGAAACTTTGCCTACCCTCGCGATAAAAGTTCGTCTTGAATCCAAGGCCGGTGGGGTAGTTGATTTGATAGAAGCTCCAGTGCCGAAGACCGACATCATCCCCCAGAAAGGACCCCTCGAATTTGAGAAGGATACAGTCAAATTATTGGCCCTTAGCATGAACATTCAACTGTCAACCTTGGTCTTCCAAGAGCCTGCAAAACTCGTGGTCGTAGTCGTTCGGGACGGGGAGGAAATCTCAGCTGGCCGATTGCGCATCTCGCAGTTGAGTAGGGATGGAGCCGGCAACCCCATCCCCGCTGTTTAGGCCCAAAGGGGTCAAGGTTCTCCGATACTTCACTTGTTGAAGGGGCAATACCCTTGATCAATAAGTTCTGAGCCTAGCCCTCACTCGTTTCCTGCCGTGCGGCAAGTAAGCTACTTGTCTTTCCAGAATTCGGCCTGGAGTTGCGCCGCTTCATCGGCAAGCAGCGGACCAACGACTTCAGTCGGACGCTGCCCAGCTTCGAAGACGATCCTGCAGGGCAGGTCGAGTGTAGGATTCTCGACATGTGCACCCGTCGATGCCTTGAGGTCATGTTCGCTCTGGCCAAAGACGACCCGTCCGATGCCCGCCCAATAGATTGTGCCGGAGCACATCGCGCAAGGTTCGGCCGAAGTGTAGAGTGTGCAGGAGGCCAGCTTTTCGAGACTGAAATTCATCCCCGCCCATGAGGCCAGCAGCCTTTCGGCATGAGCGGTGCGGTCGCCCCCGCCGGCTTTGTAAGCGTTGGGCTGCTCGCGCAAAACATTGCCGTCCTTGTCAGCGAGGAGCGAACCAAAGGGATGTTCGCCGGCATCGCGGGCCTTGCGCGCGACTTCGAACGCCTGACGGAGCAGGCGCTCATCATAGGGGCGTTGTGGCATCGGCGGATCCTCCGGCTATGCCGCTGGACCATAGTGCCGAACAATCCGCCGACACAAGTCGGCGGCCTAAAACGCGTCGCGTTCGACCGGCCTCATGCTACGCGCTTCCGGTTCTTGTTTTGATGCATGTCGTATCGCAAACCCGCTGCACACTTTTGAGCGACATGCATCAGGACTCGTTCCGACTAGGGCGTTGAGCCAGCCAGATGCTGCCGATGACGAAAGCGACGCCGGCGATCTGAGGCAAGGTCAGCGTCTGGTCCAGGAATACCCATCCAAGCAGCACGGCGGTCACCGGGCTGAGGAAAAGCAGCGATGACACCACGGCAGATTCCAGTCGCGCAATGCCCCGGAACCAGAGGACGTAAGTCAGCGCCGCACCGATCAGGCCGAGCCACACCAGTCCAAGCAGGTTGGCCGCGGTCGGGAGCGGGATGGAGGGCTCGAAAAGCAGGGCCACCGGAACGAGAAGCAGACCGCCGGCGGTCAGCTGCCATGCCGTAAAGGTAAGCAGCGATACTGGCGGTTGCCACTTACGGGCCAATACGCTTCCGAAGGCCATGGAGGCCGCCCCGGCGAGGCCGGCGGCAACGCCGACCGCATCGAGCGTCGCGTTCGGGGTCAGCACCAGCAATGCAACACCGGCGATCCCGACAAGGGCGGCGACGATCGCCAACCGACGGACAGGGCTGGCAAGCAGGGCAGCGGCAAGGAAAATCACGATCAACGGCTGGACCGACAGCACCGTCGCGGCGACCCCGCCCGGAAGCCGGTAGGCGGCGACAAACAACATGCTCAGGAAGATCGAGATGTTGAGGGCTCCGAGGACGAAACTGCGCAGCCACCAGATGCCCGTCGGCAGTTGCCGAACGATCGCCAGCAGCAGCAATCCGGCTGGCAAGGCACGCAGCATTGCGACCGTCATCGGCGAAAAGTTGGGCAGGAACTGGGTGGTGACGATATAGGTGCTGCCCCATATCGCGGGTGCAATGGCTGTCAGCAACAGATCGAAACGGCGCGTTTTCATAAGATTTCCAGTACTTCGGCAAGAGGGCGGCGCGGCTTTTGCGGCCAGTTGCCGGGCGCGGCGCGGCCGACCGCGATGAGCATCACCGGCACTTCATTCAGGCCAAGGCCAAACTCGCGGGCCACGCCTTCGGCATCGAAGCCTCCCATCGGACCAGCGACGAGCCCCAGCGCTTCGGCTGCAAAAATCAGCGTTGCAGCGCCAAGCGTTGCAGAGCGCACCGCTTCGTCGCGGGCAGCCCGAGGATCGGCATATTGTGCGCGGGCGCCTTCCTGCCAGCCCGAAGCCATATCCGCCGGCATGAAGCCGGCTTCGACGAAAGGACGCAGCCTTGCATTGAGGGCGGCGTGGTCGGGCAGTACGCCGCAGACGATGAAGGTGACCGCTGCTTCCTGCACCTTGGCCTGGCCATGGGCCACGCTGCGCAACCGCGCCTTTGCTTCCGGCGTCCGCACGGCGATGAACCGCCAATTCTGAAGGTTGTAGGCGGTTGGCGCGCGCGTTGCGAGACGTGCCAGTTCCTCAACCTCGGCATCCGTCAATGCGTACGAGGCATCGAACCGATTGGCCGACATGCGTCGCTCGATAAGGGAGATTGTGGGGTTGGTCATCATGTCATTCCGAAAATGAGAAAGCCGTTCGGGAAGCAGATATGGAATTTACCAACAGACGATAATAGGTGACAATTGAAAGACATTGTTTACTGGAAGAGAATGGTGCAGTGGATCGCCTGACTGCGTTGCAGGTTTTCCGTCATGTGGCGGAACTGAACAGCTTTGCCGAAGCCGGACGGCGGCTCGGTCTCTCGCCTCCCGCGATCAGCAAGAACATCGCCGAGCTGGAGGCGCATCTGGGGGTGCGGCTCATCAACCGGACGACGCGGCGGATGGCCCTGACCGAAGAAGGCAGGATCTATCTGGAGCATGTCACGCAGGGGCTCGATGCGCTGGCCAGGGCCGACCAGGTCCTTGGCCCGATCAAGACGGCGCCGAGCGGGACGTTGCGGGTCAGCGCGCCGATGACTGTCACGTTGACGCGGCTTTCGGCTGCCATTCCCGCGTTTCTATCGCGCTATCCCGATTTGAAACTCGATTTGCATCTTGATGACAGGCGCGTCGATATCGTGCGGGAGGGATTTGACCTTGCCATTCGCGGCAGCGACAATCTCGAGGATTCCAGCCTGGTCGCCAGAAAGCTTGCGGTCATGCCGCACGTGCTTTGTGCAGCTCCTGCCTACTTCGAGCAGCACGGCCGGCCTCAAACGCCTGCCGATTTGAAGGCGGCCAACTGCATCCGGTTCAGCCTCTCGGGGCATGCGGACATATGGGAATTCCGCAAGGACGGCCGCAGCGAGCGGATCGCCATCGACGGACGATATTCGGTCTCCTCGAGCCTTGCCGTGCGCGATGCGCTGCGCGCCGGCTTCGGCGTCAGCCTGATCCCCTATCCCTATGTCGAAAGCGACCTGAAAGCAGGCCGGCTGCAATCGGCTCTGGATGACTGGGACAAGGTCGAAACCACACTCTACGCGGTCTATCCGGCACGGCAGCATCTTGCCCCGAAAATCCGCGTCTTCCTTGATTTCCTGATCGAGGAATTCAGTCGGGACAAAGAGAAGCCGTTCGTGCCTCCCCGGCGTGAACGCCCGGCAAAGCGCTGTGTCGGCGAGGCGACGGATACGGAAAATCAAACCGAGATATTGCCGTCGATTTCATCTCCTTGACACGCCTCCAAATCCGGACTTTGTGGAGCCATGCAGGACGCGAAGCCGAATAAGGGAAAGACAGCGGCCGAGGCGTTCGCCGAACGCACGAGCGGTATTCGCCGCGCCGATGCGGCGCGCATGCCGGGGTCGAGCGTGCATGCGTCGCTGGCCAACGAAATCGGGCTGAGGATCGTGCGCGGCGACTATCCGCCGGGAACCATCCTGCCCAACGAAGCCAAATGGTCCGAGACCTTCGCCGTCAGCCGCTCGGCGGTGCGCGAAGCCATCAAGATGCTGATGGCGAAGAGCCTTTTGTCGTCACGTCCCAAAATCGGCAGCTGGGTCGAGCCGAAGGAGCGCTGGAACCTGCTCGATCGCGATGTGCTGGCCTGGTACGCGACCTCGCCGGACCGCGAGGTGTTCCTCAGGACGGTGCAGGAATTCCGCCACATCATCGAGCCGGAGGCCAGCGCCTTTGCCGCCATGCGGCGCACCGACGAGCAGATGGCCGAGATCAGCCAGGCCTGCCGCGAGATGGGCGAGGCGACCAACCTGCAGGAGCGGACGCGCGCCGACACGCGGTTTCATCTCGCCATCCTGCGCGCCTCGGGCAACGATCTGCTGGTGCCGCTCGGCGTGCTGATCGAATCGGCGTTCGATCATCTGTTCGCTTTTACGACCCGGGAACTCGACGATTTGCAGCATGCGCAGAGGCTGCATGAGGCAATCGAGAAGAGCATCCGCCTGCAGCGGCCGGACGCGGCACGCAATGCAGTGCGCAAGCTGCTGGCCAATACCGACGGCGTCATCAAGTCCAGATAGCCGCCGTTCGGCTCCCGGTTTGAGTGCTCAGTCGAACGGTCCGGTCGCGAGATGCCGCCGGGTCAGCCCGAGCAGCAAGGCCTGATCGCGGGCGGCGTGTTCGGGCGGGTTGACGACGGGGTCGCCATTGACGATCGCCGCCCAGAAGCCACGCATCTCCTCGACGAAGGCTTCCGCGTAGCCGGCGCGCAAATCTTTCTTCGACAGCGTGTGACCGGGCGAGGTCGTCACCGTCAGCCGGGTCGGATGATGGTTGAGCCAGGGCGAGGGGAATTCGAGCTCCAGGCTGGCATCGTCGAAGAACAGCGTGATCCGCTCCTTGTAGTCGGCGAGCTTAGGTACGGTAAGATGGGTCATGGTCCACAGCGCCTGTCCGTCCAGCAGCTTGACGGCGCCCTGGCCGCCGTCGCCATTGGCAAAGATCTGCGCGCCGACGATCTCGCCGTCCGGCACGCCGAGCGCATCGAGCAGGCCGTGAACGGCATTGACATCGTGAATCAAGGCCGAGCTGTAAGCGCCGGTAAATCCACGGAAAGCGAGATCAGTGAAAGGCACGGCAATGGCTTGTTCGACCTGGCGCTTCTGCTTGGCGGCGACAGCGGCGACCATGTCCTTCGGGATATCGGTGCCGTGCCTGTAGGGCAGGTGGGCGATGAACGGCCAGGCGTCGGGATCGTTCACTTCCACCGAGACCGAGCGCAGCGTGCTCGATGTCCCCGGCAGCGAAACGAGCGCCAGCCGGTAGCTCGGATCGAAGCGCTTCATGTAGCCGACTTGCATGATTTTCCTGGCGGCATCGCGCGCGGCGACGATCTCGGCGATTTCCGCCAGGGAATAGCAGAGCGGCTTTTCGCAAAAGACATGCAGGCCGCGCGCCAGCGCCGCCAGCACCTGTTCGTGATGCAATGGGTCCGGCGAGCCGATCACTACCGCGTCGAGGCGCTGGTCGAAGAGCTGGTCGATCGTTTCGAAATTGGCGATGCCATGGGTGTCAGTGACGAACTGCCGTGAAATCCTGGAGGGGTCGGCGACGCCGACCAGCTCGAACAATTCACCGAGGCGCAGCAGATTGGGAATATGCTCGACCTGCGAGATCATGCCGGCGCCGACGACCCCGACGCGTAACCTGCTCATGCCATCATCCCCGCGATGTCCGATTGTCAGCTCAAGCCGCCGCAGGCGGCCGGTTGCCGATCTGGGCGAGCAGGCCGGCAATCTCCGCCTCGACCGCCTTCAGATCCTCGCCACCCGACATGATCGAGATGACCTCGTCGCGCGAGATGTCCGATTTGGCGTAGGTACCGCGATTGCGGCCGCGGTTGAGCAGCGTGAAGGTGTCGCCGACCGGATAGGCATGGTGGATGTTGTGGCTGATGAAGATCACGGCCAGGCCCCGCATGCGTGCTTCGATGATGAACTTCAGCACCATCGCCGCCTGGTGGACGCCGAGTGCCGAGGTCGGCTCGTCAAGGATCAGCACGCGCGCGCCAAAATGCACGGCGCGGGCGATCGCCACCGACTGGCGCTCGCCGCCCGACAGCGTGCCGACGGCTTGCGTCGGGTCGCGCACATCGATGCCGATATCGGCCATTGCCTGCCTGGCGATAGTGTTGGCGCGCTCCTTGTCGATGCGCGAGAAGGGCAGGCTGCTTTTGGTCGGTTCGCGGCCGAGGAAGAAGTTGCGGGTGATCGACATCAGCGAGATCATGCCGAGGTCCTGGAACACCGTTGCCACGCCGAGCTCCTGCGCGTCGCGCGGGCTGCGGAAGGTGACCGTCTTGCCGTCGACCAGGATTTCGCCTTTGCTCGGCCGGTAGACGCCGGACAGAACCTTGATCAGCGTCGACTTGCCGGCGCCGTTGTCGCCGAGCAGGCAGTGGACCTCGCCCGGATAGACCTTGATGTCGATGTCCTGGAGCGCGCGCACCGAGCCGAAATTGACGCTGACGCCGCGCAGTTCCATTGCGGGTTCGCTCATTTGGGCCCGCTCGGTCATTTGCCACCTCCGCGGCCGAGCGCCTTCAGCCTGATGTAGTTGTTGACCAGCACGGCCATCAGGATGACGATGCCGAGGAAGACCTTGAACCAGTCGGTGTCGATGCCGGTGTAGAAGATGCCCATCTGCACCAGCCCGAAGATCAGCGCGCCGAACAGCACACCATAGACTGTGCCGTAGCCGCCGGTGAGCAGCACGCCGCCGATGACGGCGGCGATGATCGCCTCGAACTCCTTGAGCAGGCCGCGCGTGGTGTCGGCGGAGCCCGCCTCCATCACCTGGATGGTGGCAAGCAGCGTCGCCGCGCAAGCGGTGTAGATGAACAGGCTGATCTTGACGCGATCGACCGGCACGCCGACGTTGCGGGCGGCGATCAGGTCGCCGCCGGTAGCGAAAATCCAGTTGCCGTATTTCGTCTGGGTGAGCACGTAGCCGGCCAGCGCCGTCAGGCCAAGCCACCAGACGATCGACATCGGAATGCCGGCGACGAAGGGAATGCCGTCGCTGCGGGTGCCGATCCAGCCTTGCGCGCCCATCCAGTGGAACAGGCCGGTGAGCAGATGGCCGTTGAACAGGCCAGCCGTCGCCGGGTCCGGTGCGCCTTCGAGGATGTAGGGAATTTGTGTGCGGCCGGTGACGGCGCGGGTGATGCCGATCGACAGTCCGCGCAGGATATAGAGCGTGGCGAGCGTGACGATGAAGGAGGGCAGGCGCGTCTTCACCACGATCAGGCCATTGAGATAGCCGGTGAGGATGGCAACGGCGAAGGCACAGGCGATGCCGCCCCATAACGGCAGGCCCCAGTATTTCACCGTCAGCCCGATGACGACACCGGCAAAGCCGACCATGGAGCCGACCGAAAGGTCGAACTCGCCGGCGATGATGAGAAGTGCTGCTGCGGTGGCGACGATGCCGAGCTCCGCCGACAGCGTCAGGAAGGTCATCGACCCCTGCAGCGAATAGAGGTTCGCCGCGCCCGGCAGCAGCGCAAAGATGATGATCGTCGCAAGCAGCCCGCCGGCAGCACCGGCTTCCGGCCGGCGCAGCCACTGGGTCAGCTTGCCGGTGCTGGCCAGCCGCTCGTCGGCGCCGGCGGCCCGCTTCGACGTCATGCCGAAGCGGTCGGTCGCCTTCAGTTCGCCCGGAGGTATCGCCTTGTCTTCCACGACCGCCATTAGGCTCTCCAATCGCTCAATTCGCAATCTTCGAACGGATCGGGAGAGCGCCTGGCGCATTCTCCCGTTCCGTCGGAGTGCTGGCCTAGCGGATGCCCTCTTTGGCGAGGGCCAGGATCGCCTTGGCTTTTTCTGGCGAGTCGATGAACAGCGGCCCGGTATAGGCGTTGTTCTGCGGCCAGAAGCCGTGCGTCGCCTGCTCGACCAGATAGATCACCGGCAGATAGCCCATCAGATATTGCTGGGCGTCCATGCCGAAGCCCATTTCGCCGGCGACGACAGAGTCGAGGACCTCCGGGCTGATGTCGAAAGTGTAGAGCTTGAGCTTGCCGAACAGTTCCTTGTCGCGGAACATCGGGATCAGCGGATTGGCGGCGGTGGCACCAAGCGCAAAGACGGCTTGGGTGTCGGGATGCGCCGACAGATAGGCTTCGGTGCGGCGCTGGATATCGGCGGGATCCGGCGCCACGGCCAGAACCTCGGTGCCGCCGCCGGAGGGCTTCAGTCCGTCATTGAGGCCCTGGCAGCGCTGGTCGAGGCTGACATTGCCGACCTCGTGGTTGATGCAGACGACCTTGAGCGTGCCTTCCTTGGCCAGCCGCTCGCCGGCCTTCTTGCCGGAATCATATTCGGAAACGGTGCCGACATAGAGCGTGGTGCCGAGCTCGGCGCCTTCCTTCTCGCCGGAATCCAGAACCACCATCGGAATATTGGCGGCAAGCCCGGATTTGACGGATTTGCCGAGTGCATTGGCGTCGGCGATGGAGACCGCGATGCCGTCCGGCTTGGTGGCGATGGCGGCGTCCAGAAGCCGGGCCTGCTCGACCACGTCGAAGACCTGCGGTGCGTAATATTCGACTTTGGCGCCGGTGAGGGCGGCCGCGTCATCGACGCCGCGCTTGACCACCGACCAATAGGGATCGGACGCCGACCCATGCACGACGAACGTGATGTGGACGTCCTTCGGATCCTTGAGGCCCGCGGCATATGCAATGCCTGTCATCAGGCCCGCCGTGACGAAGGCGCCCAATGCCGCTTTCAGAAGAGTTTTCATCTTATTCTCCCATTTGTCGTTGCAGTTCCAATCCCTCTGGCGCCGTTTTCCGGCCGCGACGATCGGCTCACGTCGCGGATCGGGTGGCCGCTTTGCGGGCCTTTGCCGACGTCAATCGCTGTTCGCCCGCGTTGTTGCCGCGGGCTGATGTTGACGATCGCCCGGCCGAGAGTGCTGCGCGAAGCTCCTCGCGCAACGGCTTCATGCCGATGACATCGATCGGCTGTGCGGCGAGCCAGTCGCGAAAGCCCTGGTCGCGGAACAGCTCGTACTCTTCGGTGCGGATATAGGCGGAGCGCGGCTCGATCAGCTCGAGTTCACCGGGCGCGTTGCAATGCAGGCAAAAGAAAGTCAGGCCCTCGCGCACACCCTCGATGAGCGCTTTGTAAACGGGCTCGATCGGCCTGGAGCGCGGCCGGCCCCAGGTCGTCTGGATGGCGGCGTCGAAAATGGCAAAGCCGCCGGCGCGGGCCAGCGCCACGCCGCGCTGGAACGCCTCCTCGGTGACGCCGACCAGATTGTCGTTGGGGGAATAAGCGGACAGGGTCTTGGTCAGCAGCACGGGCAGCTGATATTCGAGCCCGAGCTTGATGTAGATGTCGCAAAATTCGGGCGACAATGCTGCGCCCATATGCGCGTCGAGGTGGGTGACGTCGATGCCGGCGCGATAGGCGGTGTCGATCTGGGCGCGAAGCTCGGCCTCGACCGCCTGCGGCACCGCCTTGCGGCGCGTGGTCGCCACGTCGGGCCATAAGAAGCCGAACTCGTCGGTCAGGCCGGCCGCCCGCGACGGCGCGGTCAGCGGCCGCCATTTGTAGTGCTGTTTCTCGCTGTTCAGCGTCAGGTGGACGCCAAGGTCAAGGCCAGGGTTGGCTGCGGCGCTTTCGGCCATTTCGAGGAACCACGGGCACGGCACCATCACCGCGCCGGAACTGCAGACACCTAGCCCGTTCAATTCGAGAAAGGCGCTGTTGGCGCCGTGGCACATGCCGACATCGTCCTCGTGGAGCACGATCCGTTTGCTGGAGCCGGCGGCGTTCACGAATGTCGGCCTTTCCGCCGGCGCGCCGGTCTCGAGGGTCTTCCAAAGTGTGTCCCGTATTTCATGGAACCAACCGTTTGCCCAACTGGCCGGAATGGAACGCCGAAAGCTGGCTTTCCGACAGGGCCACTTTGGCGAATTCGGATGGGTACGATTTGCCTGCCGGCTGAGACACTTAGCTGCCGATTTCCCCAATCAGGGTTCAAAACCACTCATAGGAACCGTCTTCCGGGCGCAGATGGCTTGGTCGAATAGCGGCGGAGTGGTTCTTCCAAACTGTGCCGACAAGCCTACAGCTGTCCACACCATCAAGCGACCCACATTACCAAGTGACCCAAACTACCAAGTAACTTGGAGGCCTGCCATGTACACCGCCGGCGAAGAGGAAATCGAAGCCATTGCCAGGGTGATCCGCTCGGGCGCGCTGTTTCGTTACGGCAAGGACAGCGAATGCGACCGCTTCGAGGCCCGCTATGCGCAGCATCTTGGCGTCGAGCATTTCGCACTGGCTGCCAGCGGCACCTATGGGCTCGCGGCCGGCCTGATCGGGCTCGGCATCGGTCCGGGGGACGAGGTCCTGGTGCCCGCGCACACCTATATGGCGACAGCGACCGCGGTGCTGTCGGTCGGGGCCATTCCCGTCATCGTCGACATCGACGAGAGCCTGACCATCGATCCCGTCGCCTTGCGCGATGCCATCGGGCCGCGCACCAGGGCGGTCATCCCGGTGCATATGTGGGGCGCGGCCTGCAACATGAATGCGATCATGGACATTGCTGCCAAGCGCGGCTTGCTGGTGCTCGAGGATGTCTGCCAAGGCATCGGCGGCGGCTATGAGGGCCGCAAGCTCGGCTCGATCGGCCATGCCGGCGCCTATTCCTTCAACTACTTCAAGAACATGACCTCGGGCGAGGGCGGCGGCATTGCCACCAGCGACCCGAAAGTGGCGGAGCGGGCGCGCTGCGCCATCGACCCTTGCCATTTCTACTGGCAGGGCAGAAGCGACAGCATCAAACCCTTCGCCGGCATCGGCGCGCGTGCTTCCGAACTGATGGGGGCGATGCTCAACGTCCAACTCGATCGACTGGACGGCATCATCGAGGCGATGCGCGCCGAGAAGAAGATGGTGCTGGCCGGCACCCGCCATCTCGGCAATCTCGGTCTGACACCGTCGCCGATGAACAGCCCGGACGACGATTGCGCCGCACAGGTGATGTACCTACTGCCGAGCGAGCAGGCGGCGCAGACTTTTTCGAAGACCATTCCGAGCGTCGTTGCCGGCAAGACCGGCCGTCACAATTTCACCCAGTGGGACCAGGTGCTGATGCATGAAGGGGCGCATCATCCGGCGCTCAATCCTTATGCATTGCCCGAGAACCAGGGCCTGCGGCTGGATTACGCCGACGACCTCGGCAAGCGCTCGCTCGACATCCTCAATCGCACGGTGATGATCGCCATGAACCCGGCGCATGACGATACCGATATTCAGGACATGATCCACAACATCGACGCGGCGGCGCGGGTGGCGCTGGAAAATGCTTCGCTGGATGATGTCGAATTGCGCAAAGCGGCACCGGTTGATCTGCAGAAGTTCGACAGTGTGAACTAGACCAGTTCCGACGCGGTTTGCTACCCTGCGGCCGAGTTCCTTGTCCGGCGGCCGGGCGAGGATTCCGGCCGGCATAACCGGTCGTCAAAAAATCCGCAGGCCCGTGTCGGATAGGCCGGGCTCCCGCTCGTCCTAGGGGCATCGATCACCAACACGGAGGATTAACGATATGCCCGGCACCGTACGTCTGCACCGCGTTCTGACAACCAGCCCGGAGAAAGTCTACCGCGCGTTCCTCGAAGCGGATGCACTTGCGAAATGGCTTCCGCCGAACGGCTTCACCTGCACGGTTCATCACTTCGAGGCGAAAGTCGGCGGTACGTTCAAAATGTCCTTCCGCAACTTCACCACCGGCGACAGCCACTCGTTCGGCGGCGAATATGTCGAGCTCGTGCCCAATGAGCAGCTGCGCTACACCGACCGGTTCGACGACCCCAACCTGCCCGGCGAGATCGAGGTGACTGTGACATTGAAGAAAGTGTCGGTCGGCACCGATGTGAATATCACGCAGGCCGGTATTCCAGACGCAATCCCGGTTGAGGCCTGCTATCTCGGCTGGCAGGAGTCGCTGCGAAATCTGGCGAAGCTCGTCGAACCCGAGATCAAGCAGTAGGGTAAGCGCGCGCGGCTGATCCATGGGGGCGATCTCTTCGCCCCAAGAGATTGAAGCGGGCGCTGCCTTGGCTGCATCGGCGTCGCTAGCCGGGATCCTAGGGATTCCCGATCTTGCCAGGCAACATGCGCCGGCGCCGGAAAGCCCGGATTGGGGAAGCCTGGCTCTAGCTTCTGTCCAACCTTAGGAACGCGGCGCGCAGCGCCAGCACCGCGCGCAGGATCTGGCGTTCGTCCATTGCCGCATAGCCGAGCAGCAGGCCGTGCTCGGGTTCTGTGGAATGGTAGTTGATCGAGATGCCCTGGACGTCGAGCCCCTCCTTGACGGCGGCGGCGACCACGTCGCTGTCCTTGTAGGGCCTGACGAAGCTCGCCAGCAGCTGCATGCCGGAATCGTTTTCCGTGACGGTCAGCCATTCCGCCAGATGCTCCTGGCACAGCTTGACGAAGTTCGCCTGCCGGCGCGCGTAGAGCCGGCGCATGCGTTTGAGGTGCGTGGCGAAATAGCCCTGCGTGATGAAATCGTTGACCGTTGCCTGCAGGATCAGCGGCGCGAACTGGCCGGTGATGCTCACCGCCCGGTCGAACGGCACCGACAGTTCGCGCGGCACGATCAGATAGCCGATGCGCAGCGCCGGGATCAGCGTCTTGCCGAAGCTGCCGATATAGACGACGCGGTCGGCATGATCGAGCCCGCGCAGCGCCGGCACCGGCCGGCCGCGGAACCGGTATTCGCCGTCATAGTCATCCTCGACGATCCAGGCGCCGTTGCGTTCGGCGATGTCGAGCAACTGCAATCGCTCCTCGATGCGCATGATGGTGCCGAACGGCCATTGGCAGGATGGCGTCACATAGATCAGCCGCGGCGGCGGCAGCTCCGGATCGGCAAGATGCCAGCCACGCCGGTCGACCTTCAACGGTGCCAGCCTGGCGCCGCTGGCGAGAAAGGCGCTCTTGGCGCCGAGATAGCCGGGCTCCTCCATCCAGACATGGTCGCCTTCGTCCATCAGCACGCGCGAGACGAGATCGAGCGCTGCCTGCGCACCGGTGACGATGATCACCTGGTCGGCGGTGCAGCTGATGCCGCGCGACAGGCCGATGGTCGAGGCAATGGCCTGACGCAGGCCGGGGTGGCCGGCAAAGGAGAGATAACCAAGCAGGCTCTCGTCGCGGCTGCGTGCATTGCGCACCAGAAGGCTTGACCAGATGGTGAATGGAAACGACGCCGTTTCAGGCACGCCGGGATGGAAATTGATGACGCCGGCATTACGCGGCGGTTGCGGGCCGTTGACGATGGTCTGGCCGCGCCGCGACAGTTTTTGCGGCGCTGCCAGTCCGGCGCGCAGCGATGCCAAGGGACGGTTCTGCTGGATCGGCGCTACCCAGGTGCCCGATCCGGCGCGCGCCTCGATAAAACCTTCGGCAAGGAGCTGGTCATAGGCGGCGATGACCGTGTTGCGCCCGACCTTGAGGTCTTCGGCCAGCGAGCGCGTCGACGGCAGCAGCGTGTTCTGCGGGATTTGGCCGTCAAGGATGAAGCGTCGCAAGGCGCCGTAGATCTGACGATGCATCGGTTCTTCCGAAGCGCGGTCGACCGACATGATGTCGAGGGAAAGGCGCATGTGGTCGGCCAAGGCACTATTCCCCGACGAACCGGGCGGCGCGGGCGATCTTTTCCTCGTTGAGCCGACAGACGGTATCAAGCACCAGTCGCCTGGTTTCGAGGTGGACCTCGCGGCTGTTCTTCAGCGCGCGATGAACGGTGGCGGCGCCAAGTTCCGCCTTCTCGGCAATCTCCCGGATGGTGCAAAGCCGTTCCATGCCAAGCGCAGCTTCGAAAGCCATGTCGCTCCTCCTCGGTTGCATCAAGGCACGGCTTCCGGCCGGCCTCAAGCTCGAACGTCGGGGTTTGAAATCCAGAGCCGGGATTCTGCGATCCGCGCCGCGCAGGGAGCAAGGCGGCGCGGATCGCCGGGCGCATTCGCGTCGCTAACCCCATCGAGGCGCGCGCCCATTATGTTCCTCCGGCTCGCAATGCGGGCCGGTCAGTTTGCCTGCCGCGTTGCCACTTCGAAGCCGGCCTGCCGGGCGGTGGCGAGCAGCGAGAAATAGCCCTTGCTGGCATAGGTCAGCGGATGCGCCTTGGCCGGATCCTGCTCAGCCTCGACAACGATCCAACCCTCATAGCCGCGCGCGGCGAGGGGTTTCAGCAATGACAGGAAATCGACCGAGCCATCGCCGGGCACGGTAAAAATGCCGTCCACTACCGCCGCCATGAAGCTCATGTCCTCGCGGCGTGCCTTTTCCAGGACCGCCCTGCGAACATCCTTGCAATGGAAATGCACGATACGATCGAGATGCCGCTGCAACAGCGATTGCGGGTCGCCGCCCGAAAACAGGCAGTGGCCAGTATCGAACAACAGTCCGACGCTGTGCCCCGTCGCCGCCATCAGCCTGTCAACTTCATCGTCCGTCTCGACGATGGTGCCCATGTGGTGGTGGAAGGCCATGCCGACCCCGAATGCGGCCATGCGGGTGGCGAGGGCGGTCAGTTTCTCGCCATAGGCCCGCCAGTCGCCGTCGCCGAGGCGCGGACGCTCGGAGATCGGTGCGAAAATGCCGTCATGGCGACCGCGCGAGGTGTCGGCGTAGACGACGATCTTGGCGCCGAGGTCGCGCAGCAACGCCAGATGCGGGGTAATCGCCGCGAATTCCTCTTCGACCGTGCGGTCGAGGATGCGGCCATCATACCAGCCGGAGACGAGTTCCAGGCCATAGGAGGACAGGAGCGGCCCAAGCACCTCAGCCTGGCGCGGAAATTTCCCGCCGAGCTCGGTGCCGCGATAACCGGCCTGTGCGGTTTCGGACAGGCAGGTCTGCAGCGGCGTGTCGCCGCCAAGCGCCGGGACGTCGTCATTGCTCCAGGTGATGGGATTGATGCCGATCTTGACCGTCATGACGCCAGGCTTTTGCAGGCTTGCGAATGCAAGCCAGCCTGCAGACTGGCGACAAAGAGGCCCTGTCACTAGGTCCAGTTCAGCCTGATTTGGCAGAACCAATCAATAGTGACCGATTCTAGTCTTCCTTTGGGCGGCCAAAAAGGACGCGCAGTTCGTCCTTTGCGTCCTCCAGCACTTTCTTCTGCGCCGCCGGCAGGTTCTTGCCGGCGCGGTTGATGTAGAAATTCAGCATCGACATGGCGGATTGAAACGGCCCCGCCTTGCGCCGGTCGCTGTGCTCGGCCGACCGCCTCAGCGAGGCGGCGATCTTCCTCGGATCGTGGGATTCGAAGATGTGCTCCTCGAGATCCAGCGCGTCGCTATGCTCGGTGACGTCGGCAGACCATTTCCGTTGCGCGGTCATGGCAAACTCCTTCCACAAGCTCGTTCGAAAAGAAAACGCCCTATGGTGCGCCACTGTTCCACTTCGGCCCGCATCCCTGGAGCCACGGATTGGCCCGTCGTGGCGCTGCTCCGCGATGCGAATGCGCTGATAGTGGTCAGAACCGCCGATTTAAGAACTGCGGACAGGAAACGTTCTTGACCCCCATCGTCTCAAACCAGGCAGCAAGTTCCGGCATCGACAGTGCCTATGCCTGGATACGGCTCGGCGTCTCGATGCTGCTGGCAACCATAGGCGGGGTCGGCATGTGGGCGGTGGTCGTGGTGCTGCCCGCCGTGCAGGCAGAATTCGGCGTCGATCGCGCCGCTGCCTCGATGCCCTATACTGCGACCATGGTCGGCTTTGCCGCCGGCAATGTGCTGTTCGGCCGCGCCATCGACCGCGTGGGGTATTGGGTTCCGGCGCTGATTGCCGCGATTACACTTGGCGCCGGCTTCCTGCTGGCGTCGCTGACCAGTTCGATCCTGCAGTTCACCCTCGTCCAGGGCCTGTTGATCGGCGTCGGCTCGTCGGCGATCTTCGGGCCGCTGATTGCCGACATCTCGCACTGGTTCAACCGGCGCCGCGGCGTTGCGGTGACGGCTGCCGCGTCCGGCAACTATCTCGCCGGAGCGATCTGGCCTACGGCGATGCCCTATGTCATGCAGACCGAAGGCTGGCGCTTCACCTATGCCGCGATCGGCGTCGTCTGCCTGGTCACCATGGTGCCGCTGATCCTGCTGCTCCGGCGCGGCGCACCGCCCCACGCGGCTCCCGGATCGCCGGGCAGCCGCCTGGTCCAGCCGATCTCGCTGTCGCCGGCGGCCTTGCAGGCGCTGCTCATCGTCGCCGGACTCGGCTGCTGCGTGGCGATGTCGATGCCGCAAGTCCATATCGTCGCCTACTGCATGGATCTCGGCTACGGCGTGGCGCATGGCGCCGATATGCTGTCGATCATGCTGGCGGCGGGCGTCGTCAGTCGGCTTGGCTCGGGCTTCCTTGCCGATCGCATCGGCGGCGTCAAAACCCTGCTGATCGGCTCGGTGCTGCAATGCCTGTCGCTGTTGTTCTACATCCCGTTCGACGGGCTTGCCTCGCTTTATGTCGTCTCGCTGGTCTTCGGCCTGTCGCAGGGCGGCATCGTGCCCTGTTATGCGATCATCGTGCGCGAATATATGCCTGCCAAAGAGGCTGGCCAGCGCGTCGGCATCGTCATGATGGCGACCATCTTCGGCATGGCAATCGGCGGCTGGATGTCGGGCTGGATCTACGATTTGACCGGTTCGTATGCCGCCGCGTTCCTCAACGGCATTGCCTGGAACCTGCTGAACATTTTGGCCATGGTGCTGCTGCTGTGGAAGGCCCGGTGGAGCGCTGCTGTGACGGCCTGAAGCACGGCGACACGGGCACAGTCTCTCCGGCGGTCGCTTGACAATAGCCGAGGGCTGCGCGACGCCAGACAAGGTGTGGCAACGGGTTGGCAAGGCAGCAGTGGCAAAGACCCTGAACATCGTCTCACGGTCGCGTCTGGGCGGTTGCCCGGCGTCGGGACGAGTATAGTGATCAAGCCGCGCTCGCGCCGCGGCGGCGGCCGCCCGACCATCGCCGACGTCGCCCGCAAGGCCGGCGTCGGCGCCATTACCGTATCGCGCGCCTTGCGTGAGCCGGGGCGCGTCTCGGAAGATCTGCGCCGCCAGATCGAGTCTGCGGTGAACGAGCTCGGCTATGTGCCCGACCCGAATGCGCGGGCGCTGGCGTCGGCGCGCGCCGAGGTGTTTGGCGTCCTGGTACCGTCGCTTACCAACAACGTCTTTGCCGAAGTGGTGCGCGGCATCTACGACAGCCTGTCGGACGGCCCTTTCCGCATCCAGCTCGGCAACACCCACTATTCCGGCCTCGAGGAAGAGCGGCTGCTGCAGGTGTTTGGTCCGCAACGCCCGGCCGCGCTGATCGTGGCCGGCATCGACCAGACGCCGGCCTCGCGAAAACTGCTGGAAACGGCAGGCTGTCCGGTCGTGCAGGTGATGGAGACCGGGCCCGATCCGGTCGACATGATGGTCGGTTTCTCACATTTCGAGGGCGGCAAGGCGGCGGCGGAACATCTGATCGAGGCGGGCTATCGCCGGATCGGCTTCATCGGCGCGCGCATGGATCCGCGTTCGCAGCGGCGGCTTGCCGGCTATCGCGCGGCGATGGAGGCGGCCGGCCTGTTCGATCCGAGGCTCACCACCACGACGCCGGTGCCCTCCAGCGTGACACTCGGCCGCGAATTGTTCCGCGACGCGCTGGCCAAGGTGCCGAGCCTCGACGCGGTATTCTGCAACAATGACGATATCGCGCTTGGCGTGCTGTTCGAATGCCATCGCGCTTCGATCGCCGTGCCGAAGACGATCGGCATCGTCGGCTTCAACGATCTGGACATGATGGAGGTTGCTTTCCCGTCGGTCACCAGCGTTCGGACCTATCGCTACGAGATCGGCCGGCGGGCTGTCGCTATGGCGCTTGCGGCTATCGAGGGCAACAGGCCGGAGCAGCGGGTCGTCGACCTCGGCTTCGAACTCAAGCGACGTGAAAGCACGGCGCGCTGAAGCGAGCTCAACGCAATGTAAATGGCGCTTTACATAACGTCATGGTAGCGCTACCACTTTCCACGGTCGGAATTTCGCCTCGAAGAGCGGAGTCTGTTTATTATACATAAGCGACAGCTCATGCTTGTTTATTATGTATAATATGATAGTTTTTTGCGGGATTAGCCGGGCAATAAAGGAGGAAATCGGGTCGGCATTCGGCCACCTGAACGCGCAACGGGTAAGGCGGGAGGTGCCGGGCCGGGAACGCGCAAATTCATCGACGTAACAACAAACAAAACTGCAACTGGGAGGAATATCGATGATCAAGTCACTCGTTGGCGGTATCGTTGCCGCCACTGCTTTTGTCATGCTGAGCTCGTCGGCGATCGCCGATCCTGAAATCGTCAAGGGGCCATCGGCCGAGCCTGAGTGCTTCGCGCCCTGGTCTGCCGATACGCAGTTCTTCAAGTTCCCCAAAAAAGACGGCCCGTACCGCATCGCTCTGGCCAACGGCTACATCGCCAACACGTGGCGCATCCAGATGGTGCAGACGGCGAAGGCCTATGCGGCGCAGCCGGAGGTCGCGGCCAAGCTCAAGGAATTCAAGGTGGTCTCGACCGGCGAAGACGTGCCGGCCCAGATTTCGGCAATCAACAATTTCATCGATTCCGGCTATGACGCGATTGTCGTCAACGCCCAGAACCCGACCGCATTCGGCCCTGTCATCAAGCGGGCCAAGGAAGCCGGCGTCGTGCTGGTCGCTTTCGACAACATCCTCGACACCAAGGATGCCATCAACGTCAATGTCGACCAGAAAGGCCTTGGCGAATTGTGGGGCAACTGGCTGGTCAAGCATGTGCCGAACGGCGGCAAGGTGCTGGAAGTGCGCGGCGTCGCCGGCACGTCCGTCGACACCGACCGTCACAACGGCATCCACGAGGTTCTCGACGCGTCCGGCAAGAAGTGGGATGTCACCGAGGTCGTTGGCAAATGGGATGACGGCGTTGCGCAAAAGGCTTCGGCCGACGCCATTGCCACCAATGGTCCCTTCGACGGCGTTACCGGGCAGGGCGGCGATACCGGCATCGTGCAGGCGATGATCGATGCCAAGCATCCGTTCGTGCCGTTCGGCGGCGAGACGGAGAATGGCTTCCGCAAATTCTGCGCCAAGTTCGCCGCTGACGGCCTGAAATGCTCGTCGGCCGGTACCGGCCCGGCCCAGGTTGCGGTTGCCATCAAGACAGCGATTGCGGCACTTGAAGGCCAGGTCGTGCCGCAAGCGGTCAAGCTGCCGCTGGCGATCGTCGAGGATCCGAACTTCAAGGCAGGCCAGGATTACTTCCCCGACCAGTCCGACAATTTCTTCGTCGGCAATTCCTTCCCGACCTGCGGCATCAATTTCACGGCGCAGGAAATCATGGGCCAGAGCAAGGAAAACCAGTAAGCTCCAACAGCCCGACGCCGCGGGAAATCCCGCGGCGTCGGCGCTCGACATCCTGATTGCCAAGCGCCTGGGGAGGGCCGATGGACGGTGCGGTTCCGCTCTTCCGCATGGAAGGCATATCCAAGCGCTATGGCGGCGTGCGGGCGCTGGAAAAGGCCGAGCTGTCGGTCACTCCAGGCAGCATCCACGCCATTCTCGGCGAGAACGGCGCCGGCAAATCGACGCTGATCAAGGTCATGGCGGGGGTCGTCGCGCCCGACGAAGGCCGCATGATGCTGGACGGAAGCGAAGTGACCTTCGCTTCGCCGGCCGCCGCCAACCAGGCCGGCATCGTGTGCATCTTCCAGGAACTGTCGCTTGTCCCCGAACTCAGCGTGGCTGACAACATCGCCATTTCCGATCCGCCCAAGCGTTTCGGCATGATCGACCGCAAGGCACAGCGCCGCGTTGCGGAAGAAGCCCTGGCTCGCGCCGGCGCCTCCGATATCCATCCACTGGCGCTGGTCAAGGATCTTCCTCTTTCAAGAAGGCAGATGGTCGAGATCGCCAAGGCACTGGCGCGCAAGCCACGCATCCTGATCCTCGACGAGGCGACCTCGGCTCTGACCGCCGCTGACGTCGCCAGGGTTTTTGCCGTGTTGAAGCGGTTGCGTTCGGAAGGGCTGGCGCTGCTCTACATATCGCACCGCATGAACGAGATCGCCGAGCTGGCCGACCAGTGCACGGTGTTCCGCAATGGCCGCAATGTCGCCAGCTATGCGGCCGGCACCAAGAGCGACAATGAGGTCGTCGAACTGATGATCGGGCGCGAATACAGCCACATCTTTCCGCCCAAGCCCGCGCGGGCGGCTGCTACAGCCGCGCCGGTTCTCGAGGCGCGCAGCCTGTCATGGACGGATCGGCTGCACGATGTCTCGCTGTCGGTCGGGGCGGGCGAGGTGGTAGGGCTTGGCGGCCTCGACGGCCAGGGCCAGCGCGAATTGCTGCTCGCCTTCTTCGGTGTGCTGCGCGGCCTGTCGGGCCAAATCCTGATCGACGGCAGGCCGGTGGCGATCGCCAGCCCGGCCGCCGCGCGCGATGACCGGATCGGCATGGCGCTGATCCCGGAGGACCGCAAGACCGAAGGCTTGATGCTGCCGATGACGGTGCGCGAAAACCTCTCCTTCGCCGCCCTTGACCGGCTGTCCAGGGCCGGCATCATCGATCGCGCCGCCGAGCAGCGGCTGATCGACGACATGGTCGGTCTTCTGGCGATCAAGACGGCCGGCCTCGACATTCCGGTCGGCGCGCTGTCCGGCGGCAACCAGCAGAAGGTCGTCATCGCCAAATGGCTGATGCGGCAGCCGCGGATCATCCTGCTCAACGACCCGACACGCGGCATCGATGTCGGGACCAAGCAGGAGCTTTACCAGTTGATGCGCAAGCTTGCCGACCAGGGCGCGGCAATTCTGTTCTATTCGACCGACTATGACGAGCTGATCGGCTGCTGCGACCGGGTGCTGGTGCTCTATGACGGGGCGGTGAAGCGTGAACTGGTCGGCGCCGAAATCACCGAGCGGGCGCTGATCGCCAGCGCGCTCAACATTCACGAAGAGATGCCAAAGCAAGGAGCGGACGCGTGAAGGATTGGCGCTACTGGCTTGCCGAACAGCGCGGAACGCTGCTGGCGTTCGGCATCTTCGTCGTCATGTTCGTCATCTACACCTCGAACCATCCGGCGGGCTTCACCGCCAACGTCGTACAGACGGCTTCGAACAAGGGCGTGCTGCTCGCCTTCGTCGCCATGGCGCAGACGCTGGTGGTGATCACCGCCGGCATCGACCTCTCCGTCGGCATGATCTTCACGCTGACCAACTGCCTGGCGTCGTGGCTGGTCGTCGGCACCGGCATCGAGACCGCCTTCGGCGTCATCGCCGTGCTCGGCACCGGGCTGCTGTGCGGGGCAATCAACGGCGCCATCGTTATCTATGGGCGCCTGCAGCCGATCGTCGCCACCATCGCCACCGGCGCGGTCTATTTCGGCATCGCGCTGCTGCTGCGGCCGTTTCCGGGCGGCTCGGTCAATGAGGGGCTCGCCGACGCGCTGACCGGGCGCCTGTTTGGTATTGTGCCGGCGAGCCTGGTGGCGCTGGTGGCGGTCGTGCTTGTCGTCTGGGTGCCGTTCAGCCGGTCGGTGCTCGGCCGCGCCGCTTATGCAGCCGGCTCCTCGGAGATGGCGGCCTACATGTCCGGCGTGCCGATCCGGCGTGGAAAGTTCGCCGCCTATGCGCTTGCCGGGCTGCTTGCCGCGATCGGCGGGCTGTTCCTGACGTTCTTCACCTATACCGGCGATGCGGCCTATGCGAGCGGCAACGCCTATACGCTGTTTTCAATCGCCGCGGTCGTGCTTGGCGGCGTGTCGCTGTTCGGCGGCAAGGGCAGCGCCATCGGCGCGATCTTCGGCGCGCTTGCCTTCCGCACCATCGGCGACCTGCTGTTCGTCTTCGATTTCGATCCGCTCTGGCAGCCTCTGTTCCAGGGCGTCATCCTGCTGATCGCGGTCAGCCTCGGCGCCTTCGCCCTGTTCCGGGTCCGCAACCGGCTGGAGTGGTTCCTGTGAGCGAAACGACTGTGAGTGGTCTCGCCGGCCGCATGCCGAAATTCCTCCGCCGCGCCGACCCGGCGGTGCTGACGGCGTTCGCTTGTATCGTGCTGCTGCTTTTCCTCGGCAGCCTCTATTCGCGCAGCTTCCTGTCGCCTGAATACCTGTTGCAGCAGCTCAAGGTGGCCTCGTTTCTCGGCGTCATCGCCACCGGCATGATGCTGGTCATCCTGCTCGGCCAGATCGACCTGTCGGTGCCATGGTCGGTGGCGGTCGGCGCCATGATGGCCTGTGCCGCAGCCGCGTACGGCCCTGTCGGCGTGGCGCTTGCCATTCCGTTCGGCATCTTCTGCGGTGTCCTGATCGGCATCGTCAACGGCATTGGCGTCGCCTATCTGCGCATTCCCTCGATGATCATCACGCTCGCCACCAACGCGGTCGCGCAGGGGCTGATGGTGGTCTATACGGGCGGTTTCTCGCCGCAGGATTCGGCAACCGGTGCGATGCGCTATCTGGCGACCGGCTTTGCCGTTCCTGGCGTGCCGAACGCAGTTCTCATCTGGGCGCTGATCGGCGCCGCAATGGTGTTCGTGCTGACCCGCACCGGCTTCGGCCGCACTGTCTACGGCATCGGCAACCGCGAGCGTGCCGCCTATCTTTCCGGCATCGACACACGGCGCGTGGTGATGATCGCCTTTGCGGTTTCGGGCGGGCTCTCGGCCTTCGGCGGCGTGCTGTTGGCCGGCTATGCCTCCAAGGCGGCACAGTCGATGGGCGATGCCTATCTGCTGCCGTCGATCGCTGCCGTGGTGCTCGGCGGCACCTCGATCCTCGGCGGACGGGGCTCGTATCTCGGTACCGTCGCCGGCGTCATCCTGATCACGCTCCTGCAATCCATCCTTTCCGTCATGCAGATGCCGGAGGCGGGGCGGCAGATCATCTACGGCGTCGTCATCGTCGCCATGCTGCTGCTCTATGGCCGCGCGCCGGCAAGCCGCTGACCTGCATGACCGGGAACGACGTGTCATATAAGCCGGCGAGCACTGTTCGAACGATACCCGCCATCGTGGTGATGGGCGTTGCCGGCTGCGGCAAGTCGGTCGTCGGCGAAGCGCTTGCAGCGGCATTGGGCGCCCTCTTTATCGAAGGCGACAGGCTGCATCCGCCCGAAAACGTCGCGCGCATGGCGAGCGGACAACCGCTTACCGACGCGCTGCGCGCAGGCTGGCTCGACGCGATCGGCCAGCGCATGGCCGCGTCGATCGCAAGCGGGCAACGTGTGGTCGCCGCCTGCTCGGCGCTGAAGCGCAGCTATCGCGATCGCCTGCACGGCTTTTGCCCGGATATCGTTTTCGTCTATTTGGAGATCGACCCGGCAACGGCGATGCGGCGCGTCGGCAATCGCAAGGGCCACTTCATGCCGGCAAGCCTGGTCGACAGCCAGTTCGCCACGCTGGAGGCGCCAGCGACGGACGAGGCGGCAATAACCTTGGATGGCACGCGTCCGGTCGCCGACATCGTCGCGACTGCCTTGAGCTTGCTGGCACGCTAGTTTAGCGCCTCGTTCAGTCCTGCAACTTTCGAGATTGGCTGTCATCCCTGGATTTCGCCAATCACAATGGTGAAGAGCGTAGAACTCGACGCGTGTGCTTGCATCGCTCTATGCCTCATCGCCATCGTCGAGCAAGCGGGTGGCGCGCCAGCGGGTGAGCACGATGTTGGTCTGTTCGATGACGAAGAAGCGCGCGGAATCGCGGTCATAGCCTTCGGCCAGCAGCTTTTCGTAGTCGGTGTGCATATGGCGGATGTGGGCTATTGTCGCCAGCCATACGGCAATGCTCGGTGGCAAGGTCTTCATATGCACGGCGCCGGCATCGGCACGGATCTTTTCCATGTCGGCATAGGGCGCCAGCGGCAGGAGCGCTGTCAGTGCCTTGGCGATGGCGCGGCGGCGGCCGGTCGGGGCGCTCACTGCTCATCCGATCTGGGTGACTCGTCCCGCCCGGCCATGGTCGCCTCGGCGAAGGCATCGGTCGAAGCGAAATAGGGCTTGATGTCGATGACCGGCGTGCCGTCGAGCACGTCGATGGCGTCGAGATCGATGCGGCCGATATCGATGTCGACGGCAACCAGCCTGGCTACATGCAGCCCAATTGGGTTCGGCCGGGCAGGGGAGCGCAGTGAAAAGACGCCCTTCGGTTCAACTGCATGGCGGGGTTTCTGGACAATCAGTTGCCGCGGCGCATGGTGCAGCCAGGACAGGATGATCACGTGGCTGGCGCGTTCCAGCCCAAGCAGGCCATCCCGGTAGAGCGGGTCGATGACCAAGTGCGCCGGCTGTCCTGTCTCCCGCGCGGCCCTCATGTTTTTGGGGCAGGTTTCCCGTGTCGTCCAAGGCGAAGCGATGCGGCCGATGAAGACGACATGGCCATCCGGCGGCATCGTTTCCGGGTCGGTTTCCAGAAGCTTTTCGCCGCTGCGCGTTTCGAACATGGTTCTCGCCTCGATGCTTGCGGCTTTGCGCGATCCGCCACGCATGCGTCATTTTCTTGTCCGGAAGCGACATAGCGCTTGCAAGCCTATCAAAATCGACATAAACATATGTTTATATCTTTTCAAAGAGAATGCTCGCATGCATGTCGCTCTCGACACGATGGTAGATACGTTGAAGGCGGCAGCCGAATCCAGCCGGCTGCGTATATTGGCGCTGCTGTCGCGCGGCGATCTAACCGTTTCCGATCTCACCGAAATCCTCGGCCAGTCGCAGCCCCGCGTCTCGCGCCATTTGAAATTGCTGCTGGAGGCCGGGCTGATCGGCCGCTACCAGGAGGGCTCGTGGGCCTTCTTCCGGCTTTCGGATTCCGACACGTCGCGCGATTTCGTGCTCAGGCTGGTCTCCGGCATCCGCGGCGCCGATCCACAGGTCGAGCGTGATCTCGAACGGCTGGCCGCGGTCAAGCGCAAGCGGCAGGACCGGGCCGCCCAATACTTCTCGGTCAACGCCGCAAGCTGGGACCATATCCGTTCGCTGCACGTGCCGGACCGCGCGGTCGAAGCAGCACTCGTAAAGCTCGTCGGCAAGCGGCCGTTCCAGTCGATGCTCGATCTCGGCACCGGCACCGGGCGCCTGCTCGAGATCTTTTCGCCGCTCTATCGGCGCGGTGTCGGCATCGATATGTCGCGCGAGATGCTGACGGTGGCGCGCGCCAATCTCGACAAGGCCGGCGTTTCGAATGCGCAGGTGCGGCAGGGCGATATTTTTGCGCCGCCGGTCGAGCGCGACGCCTTCGATCTCGTTACCATCCATCAGGTGCTGCATTATCTCGACGATCCTGCCCGCGCCATCCGCGAGGCGGCACGGCTGTTGCGCCCGGCCGGCCGGCTGGTGATCGTCGATTTCGCGCCGCACACGCTGGAGTTCTTGCGCGAGGAGCACGCGCATATGCGTCTCGGCTTTTCCGACCGGCAAATCGGCGACTGGTTTTCCGAGGCTGGCCTCAATCTCGAGGACAGCCAGGAATTCGAGCCGCACGGCGGCAACGAGGCCAAGCTCACCGTCAAACTCTGGCTCGGCCGCGATCGGCGCATGCTGATTGCCGAGCCTTCCAACGACAGACAACCGGCCAATGCGTATCCGATAGGGGAAACCGCCTGATGAACCAGTTCCGCTTCTCCCGCCGCCCCGACATCGGCGACAAGGTCAGGGTTTCGTTCGAGTTCTTTCCGCCGAAAAACGACGAGATGGAAGCAAGGCTGTGGGATACGGTCACCCGGCTGGAGCCGCTCAAGCCCAAATTCGTCTCCGTCACTTATGGCGCCGGTGGTTCGACCCGCGAGCGCACGGCCCGCACCGTCAAGCGCATCCTCAACGAAACGACGCTGACGCCGGCGGCGCACATGACTTGCGTCGATGCGGCGCGTCACGAGGTCGATGCGGTGATCCGAGAGTTCGCCGATATGGGCGTCAAGCGTTTCGTCGCCCTGCGCGGCGATCCGGCCGAGGGCGTCGGCGCGGCCTACCGGCCGCATCCGGAAGGCTATGCCAATGGCGCCGAGCTGGTCGACGCGTTGAAGGGCGCCGGCGATTTCGACATATCGGTCTCGGCCTATCCGGAAAAGCATCCGGAAAGCCCGGATTTCGCCACCGACTTCGACATGCTGAAGCGCAAGGCCGACAACGGCGCGACGCGGGCGATCACCCAGTTCTTCTTCGACAACGATCTCTATGAGCGCTATGTCGAGCGGGCACGGCGGGCCGGCATCTACATACCGATCGTGCCGGGCATATTGCCGGTGCACAATTTCACCCAGGTCGCCAACTTCTCGGCGCGGTGCGGCGCCTTGGTGCCGGCATGGCTGGCCGAGCGTTTCGATGGGCTGCAGAACGATCCGCAAACGCATGCGCTGGTGGCATCTGCCGTGGCGGCCGAGCAGGTGCTGGACCTTGTCGAGCGCGGCGTCGGCGATTTCCACTTCTACACGATGAACCGGGCCGATCTGGTCTTTGCCATTTGCCACATGATCGGCATCAGGTCGCACGAAGTCGAGGCGGCGGGATCAGCCGCGGCGTAAGGCGGCAGGCACTTTTTGAAATGTCAAAGATCGGGGGAATGCAAAAGGGCCGGGCAAAATGCCCGGCCTTTTCAATGGTTTGGAATATTCTGTGCTGGTCTTCCCCCGCTCAGCGGCCTTATGGAAGGACGCCCATAATGAGGGCGCCGATGAATGCAAACGCAGCACAAATCATCAATGCGTTGATCGGCCTCGTCAGTCCCATGTCATAGCCTCCTCTTAAAGAGCTATGGCGAGAGTCTAGGGTCATTTGTGCCACAGGCAAGCAGAAACTTTGCTGCAATGCGACGAGATTGTGGAATTTGCGACCTGCCGTTTGCCGTTAGGCATTGAAACTCTTTGTCAAAAGCCGGCCCGGGACCTGTGAATAATTTGTGGCAAAGCCGGGGCAGCAACGAGAATGGCAGCGCTACCGCGGCGGAAATCGGAATCGATTTTCGGACCGACTGAAGATTCGACGCATCCTTTGCGCATCCAACCGGATGCTGCACGCTATACGCACGCTATACGAATGCGGTGGGCAATCGGCAGCGTTGTGAGATAGCCAGGACTTGAATTTTCTGCCAATTGGCAGTATATTGACTGCCAAGTGATGGAGGTCGGAATGAGTGTCGCTTATGCGGTTCGCGATCCTGCAAATCAGGCTTTGCCGGCAAATCTGGCGGATGCCTCGGCACGGGCGCGGCTCACGCCAGCGGCTGTTGCCGGCATCGTCAGGCTCGCAGACATCTGGCATCTGACCAGCGCCGAGATCTGTACCTTGATCGGCGACGTGTCGGAGAGAACCTGGTTCCGCATGAAGAAAGGCGAGTGGGAGGGCGTTCTCTCCCAGGATTCGCTGACACGCATCAGCGCCCTGATCGGCATCTTCAAGGGACTGCGGCTTCTGTTCTCCGAAGCGCTTGCCGATGAATGGGTGCGGTTGCCGAACAAAGGGCCGCTTTATGGTGGCCGGCGCCCCCTGGACGTAATGATCGAGGGCGGCATTCCGAAGCTGCTGCAGGTTCGCCAACATATCGACGCTTTGCGCGGTGGACTTTGAATGCCGATCCCGCCGCGCGCTGACATTTCCCAGCGCGACCCGATCCGGCTCATTTCGACAGGCAGGCTCAAGGAACCGGTCCTGATGCCGTTGGCCAGGAATCATGGAGATTTGGAGGACCTTGCGGAACTCGAAGGGGCCACCAGCGGCCGTCTTCAGGCGCAGCAAGGGGGATTGCCCGACCTCGATCCGCGCGAACTGGTTTTCGGGAGACCGGGCTACACCTTCATCAATGCGGCGTTCGCTTACACCCGTCCGGGCGGCAATCGTTTCAACGATGATGCCAGGGGCGTCTGGTACTGTGCGTTCGATGCGGAAACCGCGCTCGGCGAGGTCTCGTTTCATCTGACGCGCGAGCTTGCCGCGATCGAACGGTTCGAAAACGTCACCGACTATGCGGAGCTCGTTGCCGACTTCATAGGCTCGTTTCACGATCTGCGCGGCGCTGAGTTCAGCAAGGACCCGGTGCTCGATCCGGATACTGCCTTAGCCTATCCTGCCGGGCAGGCGCTGGCGAAGCAACTCCGCAAGCAAGACGCCGCGACCGGTTTTATCTATCCTTCCGTGAGACATGTTGGCGGGACCTGCCTTGCCGCCTTCCATCCAGATCTCGTTCAGAATCTCCGGCAAGGCGGTATCTGGCGTCTGGAATGGCAGGGTTCATCTGTTCCGGCGATCACGCCCATATAGCGCCATCTCTAACGCCGCCCGAACAGGCGACCGTCGATGGTGACGAGGCCAAGCGCAATCAGCGCCATGCCGCCCAATTCGAACAGTTCGAGCCACTCGCCCAGGAACAGGAAGCCGAGCAGGATGGCACTGGCCGGCACGATGAGCGTGACCAGCGAGGCGTTGGTGGCGCCGGCCGAGGCGACAAGGTTGAAATAGAGGATATAGGCGAAGGCGGTCGACAGCAGCGCCAGCGCCAGCACCGCCGCCCAGACCGGCGGCGAAGCCGAGAACAGATTGGCGGTCCCGTAGGTGAACAGAACGACCGGGATCATGATGATGGTCGAGCAAGTCAATTGTCCGGTGGCAATGACCGGTGACGGCACACCCTTGAAGCGGCGGGCAATCATCAGCGCAACCGCATAGGATAGTGACGCTCCGATGAGCGCGAATTTCGCCCAGACCGGGCCGCCGAGCCCGGCGACGAGGCCGGGACCGATCATCACCGCCGTTCCCGCGATACCGAGGGCGATGCCGGCAAGCTTGTTCCACGACAGCTTTTCGTCGCTGGTCAGGGCGTTGGCGAGGATCAGCGTCCAGAACGGCGTCGTCGAATTGAGCACCGAGGCGACGCCGGCGCCAAGCTCGGTCTGGCCGGCAAAGATCAGCGAGAAAGGGATGACATTGTTGGCGAGCGCCAGCAGGAAGAACAGGCCGGCATGCGGCAAAGCGAGGCGAAAGGATGGGCCGCGAACCGCAAGATAGAGCTGAAGTGCCGCCGCCGCGATGGTGACGCGGAACAGCACCAGCACCAGCGGAGGAAGTTCCGCCACCGCAATGCGGGCAAAGAAGAACGAACCGCCCCAGATGGCGCCGAGCAGCAGAAGCTGCGCCCAGTCCTTGAGCACCATCGGCCCGCGCATCGTGGTGGTGGCAGCTATCGCCATTGGTCGTCCTCCCAGACGAGATGCCTTGCTCTTCAGGCGTCTGTTCACGCCATACCCGATCCGGCCGCAAGGGCCACCCGAAACCTGAGCGATGGCCTAGCTCGCCCATAACCGGCGTACAGAAAGGCGTAGCGCCGCGAAGCCGGGGCGGCGAGACATAGAATTGTTTTCATTAGCCGCTAGCTTGGATTAATTGTGCGCAGCCTCAGTCAAGGGATTCGTCCATGCAGCGATTCGAAAATGCCCGCGAGGCAGCGCTGGCGCTGCGCCCGGACGATCCGATCTATTGCTTCCGCCCGCAGGTGCTGAAGGCGGACGCCAAACAGTTCATGGGCATGTTTCCCGGCAAGACCGCCTATGCGGTCAAGACCAATGGCGAGCAGATCGTGCTCAACGCACTGGTCGAGGCCGGCGTCAGCGCCTTCGATGTGGCCTCGCCCGGCGAATTCGCTGCCGTGCGCGCCGTCTCGCCGGACGCCGAGATGCTCTACATGCACCCGGTCAAGGCGCAGTCGGACATCAGGCTGGCGCTGGAAAAGTACGCCATTCGCGTCATTTCGCTCGACCATGAGGACGAGATCACCAAGCTGACCAGGGTGGTGCGGGCGCTCGACATCGATCCGGGCGCGATCACCGTGTTCGTGCGCATCCAGACGAAAGGCTCGGCGGCCTACGAACTGTCGAAGAAGTTCGGCGCCGGACCGGCCAATGCGGTGGAACTCGCCGAACGGCTGAACCGAACCGGCTACAAGGTCGGGCTGTGCTTTCACGTCGGCAGCCAGATCGAGGATCCCGACACCTATGAGCGGGCGCTGGCTTCGGCCGACTGGGTGCGCAACCGCGTCGGTTTCGACATTGCCGGGCTCGATGTCGGCGGCGGCTTTCCGGCCGAATATGGCCATGACCCGAACAGCCGCAAGCCGGAGATGCCGTCGCTCGGCCAGATCATGTCGCGATTATCGGGCGACCTCCAGGAGTACCAATTCGACCAGATGCCGCTGGTGGCCGAGCCCGGCCGGGTGATCGTGGCGCGCTGCCTGTCGCTGATCGTGCGCGTGCTGCTGCGCAAGGGCAAAAGGCTCTACATCAATGACGGCATCTGGGCGTCGCTGTCGGATTCATGGACCGGCAAGATCACGCTGCCGGCGCGCTTCATCCCCGATCCGGCGATCCGCTCGCGCAATGGCGAGGACAAGACCATCGTACCCTTCAAGGTCTGCGGCGCGACCTGCGATTCCGTCGATATATTGTCGCGGCCGTTCTGGCTGCCCGAAACCGTCGATACCGGCGACTGGATAGAGATCGGCCATATCGGCGCCTACTCGCTGTCGCTCAGGACACGGTTCAACGGCTTCTATCCCGACACCTTCGTCGAGGTGGCAACGCCATTCGACGAAGGCGACGCGCCGCAAGGGTTCGCCAGCCTCGAGACGATGGCGGATTAGTGAATAGTGAATAGTGAATAGTGAATAGTGAATAGTGAATAGTGAATAGTAGTAGCTCTTGTGCTCTGCGCGGCTCAGGTGTTGTTCTTTTCACCATTCACCATTCACCATTCACCATTCACCATTCACCATTCACCATTCACCATTCAGTCAGGCTACTCCGCCGCCGGCCTGGATGTTCTCGCCGGTCAGCCAGCGAGCTTCGTCCGAAGCCAGGAAAACCGCGACATCGGCGACGTCGCGCGGCCCTCCGATCCGGCCGAAGGGCGACATGCCGGCGGCCACGGCCCGGTCCCGCTCCGGAAGCAGGTCGGTGTCGGTGAAGCCTGGCGAAAGCGCATTCACGGTAACGGCGCGCGGGCCGAGTTCGCGCGAGAGGACGCGGACGAACTGCTCGACGGCTCCCTTACTGCCGAGATAAAGCGCCGTGTGCGTGAAGAACATCTTCGTTCCACCGGTGGAGACGGCAATGATGCGGCCACCGTCGCGAACGCGGCGCGCCGCTTCCTGAAGCGTGAAGAAGGTGCCCTTGGCATTGGCCCCGAACACATGATCGAAGTCCGCTTCGGTGGCCTCGACGAGCGGCTTTATGACGGCGACGCCGACATTGGCTACGACGATGTCAATCGGCCCCATCTGCCGTTCGGTTTCGTCGAACAACTTGCGAATGTCGGGGATGCTGGAGACGTCCGCCTGCATGGCGACGGCTTTTCCGCCAATCCCTTCAATGGCGGCAACGACTTCCCTGGCTGCTTTCTCGTTGCCGACATAGTTGACGACCACGGCAGCACCCTTGGCCGCGAGCCCCTCGGCGATGGCGCGTCCGATGCCGCGCGAGCTGCCGGTCACAAGTGCGGTCTTGCCTTCGAGTGGACGATGCATGGCTGTTCCTTCGTCTGGCTACGGCCGCCTCGATCGAGCGGCGTTCCGGGGAAAAGCTAGGGGCATGCTATTGCTCAGAGAATAGCCTATTATCTAACTGACTTGTTAAGCCTGAGGTACATAATGCGAGGAAGCGAGTTTTCCGAACTCACGGCATTTGCAGCAATCATCGAAGAGGGAAGCTTTGTCCGCGCCGCGGCCAAGCTCAGGATTTCGCCTCCAGCACTCAGCCAGACGATACGTGGGCTGGAAGAGCGTCTCGGTGTCCGCCTGCTTAACCGCACCACGCGCAGCATGTCGCCGACCGCTGAGGGCGAGAAGCTGTTTGCCCGCATCGCACCGGCATTCGGCGAACTGGAAGGCGCCGTCGCGGACGCGCATGCATCACGCGGCCGGCCAGCAGGCTCGCTGCGCATCAATGTTCCGCGCATCGCCGCCACGCGTTTCATCGCGCCGATCCTCGGCGATTTCCGCCGCGCCTATCCCGATATCGCCCTCACAATCATTGTCGACGACATGCTCACCGACATCGTCGAGGGCCGCTTCGATGCTGGAATCAGACTGGGTGAGCGGCTGCACAAGGATATGGTGGCTGTGAAGCTCAGCGAGGAGCTCGAGATGGCTGCAGTGGCGGCGCCGAGGTATCTGCAGCATCACCCGATACCCCGTCACCCCGCGGACCTGCATCAGCACCAGTGCATCAATTTCCAGTGGCCGAGCGGCGGCAATCTCTACCGGTGGGAGTTCGCCCGAGGCCAACGTGCCCTGGAAGTGGCCGTCAGCGGTGGCCTGACGGTCAACGATACGGACCTGATGATCGGGGCGGTTCTGGATGGGGTCGGCGTGGCGTACATGCTGGAATACCAGGTCCGGCCGTGGATCGAAGCGGGAAAGCTCATCCGCTTTCTCGAAGCCTGGTCGCCGAGATTTCCGGGTTTTTATCTATATCACGCAAGTTCCCGGCAGGTTCCCGCGCCGCTGCGAGCCTTCATCGATTTCTTGCTTGCCAGGCGGTGATGTGAATAGTGAATAGTGAATAGTGAATAGTAGTAGCTCTGGTGTTCAGTGCGGCTCCGGTGCTATTCTTTTCACCATTCACCATTCACCATTCACCGCCCTCACAGCCCCGCCAGCAGCTCGAGCGTCGGCCAGCCGTCGACCGGCAGGCCCAGCCGCATCTGCTCCTTGCGGATCGCTTCGCGGGTGTTGGTGCCTAAAATGCCGTCGACGGTGCCGACGTCATAGCCTTTCGCCTCGAGCTTGGTCTGTAGCGCCTTCATCTGGTCGCCGTTGAGGCCGGGTTCCGGGTTGCGCGGATCGAATCGCGGCGCGCCCCCCAGCCGGGCGGCAAGATTTGCCGCGGTCAGGGCATAGGTGAAGGATTGGTTCCACTCGAGATAGACGTCGAAATTGTCGTAGGTCAGGAAGGCTGGCCCCTTGCGACCCATGGGCAGCGCCAGGCCGGCCTTCAGGCCGTTGTCGAGAAGCGGCGTACCGTCGGGCCTGGTAACGCCCCACTGGGTCCATTGCATCAACGGCAGCTTGTTGGTGCGTCCCGTCTGCTCCCACGGCAAATCGTCGGGCACACGGACTTCCTCGATCCAGGGCTGGTCGCGCTTCCAGCCGCGCGACTGGATCTTGCTGGCCGTGCTCATGATCACATCAGGCGCGCTGCCGCGCAGGTCGACCAGGCCATTGCCGTCGCCGTCCACGCCGTGGCCGAGATAGTCGGAAGGCAACATCTGCGTCTGGCCGATCTCGCCGGCCCAGGCACCGGTCACGTCGGCCGGCACCACGCCGCGATCGATCAGCATCAGCAGCGGCACGATCTGCGGCCGGAACAACTGCGGGCGGCGGCAGTCATGCGAGAGGCTGACCAGTGCGTTCAGTGTGTGGAAATCGCCTTGCACGGCGCCAAAATCGGTTTCCAGGGCCCAGAAAGCAGCGATGACCGGCGCCTGGACGCCGAATTCGCGATCGGCGCGGGCAAAGATCTCGGCATATTTTTGCAGATTGGCCGCGCCTTGCTTCAGTCGATGCGACGAGATCATGCGGTTCGAGAATTCGATGAAGGTCTGGGTGAAGACGCCCTGGGCGCGGTCGCGTGCCAGCGCCTTCTCATCGAGGGTGGCGTTTTCCAGCGCATCAAGGCCGGCAGCGCCGACGCCGGCCGCCCTGGCCTCCGCCGCCACGCCCTGCTTCCATGCCTCGAAATCGCCGCCGCATTGCTGTGCCGCGGCCGGCACGGCGGTCAGGAGCAGCGCCGCGAGAATTCCAAAGCGCGATCGCATCGCCATCCTTCCGAGAAGATTACCAGCGGTTGCGGGTATTCGTCATTGGCTGTGTCGAAAAGCAGGCGGCAGGCCTGGTGTCAACGGGTGTTCTGCCGCAACCACTTCTTCCAGGCGGCTTCGGAGCCGTTGAAGACGTTGATGTCGGCGTTTCCGGCCATGCCCGGCACGACGCCCGTTCCGGTATACTGCCAGAAGGTGAATGGATGGCTGCCGTATTTCTGGCGCGGGTGCCCGGCGACGGAGCGCAGCCAGTAGGGGTAGGCCCGGAAACCCGATAGACCATTATCTTCGAAGAAGTCGACCGACGTGTAGATGATCGGCTTCTTGCCGTAGTGTTTTTCGACGATTTTGAGGAATGTGCTCATCTCGCTGCGTACCGTGGCGGAATCTGGCCGCAGCTTGCAGGTCGGCGATTTCGGGTTCCATTCCATGTCGAGAACGGGCGGCATCGCCGAACTGTCTTTGGGCACGTTCTGGATGAACCAGCGCGCCTGGGTAGCGGCCGGCGTGCAAAAGTAGAAGAAATGATAGGCGGCACGGGGGATACCCGAGGCCTTCGTGCGGCTCCAATGCTCGTTGAAAGCTTCATCGAACCGGTCTCCGCCTTCGGTAGCCTTGATAAAGGCAAAGGAGATGCCGCTGGCCCTGGCCGCCGGCCAGTCGATCGATGTCTGGTATTTGGAGACGTCGGTGCCGTGGACGGCGTAGCTCCACGGTGCGCCGCTATCCCATTCATGCGGGTCGGAATCGGCAAAACGGGGCGCGCGTACCGCAACCGTCGGGGCGCTGGACGACGACAGCGATGGCGTCAGATCATCGACCGTCGAGCAGGCACCAAGCAGCATCAGCGTGATGAGGACCGCGAAACGGCGCATCGCTACTTCCCGAGCCGGTTTCAGCCGGCCGCTGATGGGTCTTTCCGCGGGTGGCCCCTCGACCGGGCGCGACGCGTTTGAAACTGACTTACGCGAAGCGCCTGGATCTTCGTTTCATGCATTCCCAAACCGTTGCGCAGTTTGGGACACATGCATGCAAGCCCAGCCGGACGATCACCCCACAGAATCGCCCAGTCCCTCGTGATCGCCGATCATGGTTGATATTCGGTTGACGGCGCTCGACAAGAGCCGCGATTTTGCCGAAACAATGGCGGCAAATCGATGACATAGATCGCGCTCGGGGGGAATTCGAAAAAAATGCAGATCCTTCTGAAGTTCGTCAAATGGCTGCTGGGCCTGGCTGTGCTGGCCGCTGCGATGCTCGCCGGCTGGCTGTATTTCGCGCCGCCGGAACTGATCCGCGTCGGTTCCGGCTATTCGGCCAAGATCGTCTGTTCGAACGTCTTCATCGCAGGGCGAGACGCCGACGACGTGCTCGCCGTCGATGTGCAGGCGCCGGGCCATCCGCTGCTGAAGCTGATGAGAGTGTCGGTGGACAAGGAGAAGGGAACGGTTTCGGCGGGCCTGTTCGGCGGGCTCGGCAAGAGTGTCGCGGTCGCCCGCGACGGGCTCGGCTGCGCCTCGGTTCCCGACAGCGATATTGCCGCCGCCAAGGCTGTCGCGGGAGTTGCACCGACGCCGGCGCCGCTGCCCGATGCGATCTGGCCGGAGGGCGACAAGGCCGATGCCTCGCAGGATCCCGAGGTCACGGCAATCCTCGACGATCCGGCATTGACCGGTGCTGGCATGCGGGCGGTGGTGGTGGTCAAGAACGGCCGCATCGTCGCAGAGCGCTATGGCGACGGCTTTTCCGAAAAGACCCCGCTACTGGGCTGGTCAATGACCAAGACGGTGAATGCGGCGATCGTCGGCACGCTGATGAAGGACGGCAAGCTGGCGATCACCAACCAGGGCCTGTTTCGACCCTGGCAAGCAGATGGCCGTGCCGTGATCAGCCTCGCCGACATGATGGCAATGTCGAGCGGACTGGAATTCAACGAGGATTATGGCGACGTCGCCGATGTGACGCGCATGCTCTATCTCGAACCGGACATGGCAGGCTTTGCCGGATCCAAGCCGCTGACCGGCGAGGTCGGCAAGGTGTTTTCCTATTCGAGCGGCACGGCGGTGATGCTGTCCCGATTGTGGCAGGACGCGATCGGCGACAAGGACAAGGCGCTGGCGTGGCCGAGGGTCGCGCTGTTCGATCCGCTCGGCATGCGGAGCGCGGTGCTAGAGGCCGACGAGCACGGCACCTTCGTCGGCTCGTCCTATCTCTATGCCACGGCACGCGACTGGGCGCGCTTCGGCCAATTCCTGCTGCAGGGTGGCGTCTGGAACGGCAAGGCGATCCTGCCCGCCGGCTTCGTCGACTGGATGCGGGAACCGGCAACTGCCTCGAAGGTCTACGGCAAGGGACAATTATGGATAGAAGGGCCAGGCGACGAGGAAAATCCCGGCGCCGGCATTGCCGCCGGCCTGCCCAAGGACACCTACTGGATGGAGGGGCATGACGGGCAAACGGTTGCCATCATTCCCTCCGAGCAGCTGGTTGTGGTGCGGCTCGGCCTGACGCCGGCCAGGCTCGGCTACCGGCCGCAGGTAATGGTGGCGGCGCTGGTCAAGGCGCTGCATTAGGCTGTATCGATATTCAGGTGATACCGGCCTGCAAACGGCGGTTTCCTGCGCTTCCGGCCTTCGCCGGCCAAAGCACTCATGAGCGGTCGTGGCAGTTAAGGCTACGGCCGGCGTAGGC
>NZ_JAMYOU010000020.1:0-112667 GCF_040319995.1 Mesorhizobium sp. M0815
AAACAAGCGAACAACCGCCGCAACCCCGCCGCCGCAAGCTTTTGCTCATACTGCGCAACAGGTCCCTCTGTGGGAGAAGGGAAGGGCCCCCAACCCTACGTATTCATCGAATCGAAGAAGTCCGCATTCGTCTTGGTCTGCTTGAGCTTGTCGATCAGGAACTCGATGGCGTCGGTTGTTCCCATCGGCGCCAGGATGCGGCGCAGCACGAAGATCTTCTGCAGATCCTGCTTGGAAACCAGCAGGTCTTCCTTGCGGGTGCCGGACTTCAATATGTCCATGGCCGGATAGATGCGCTTGTCGGCCACCTTGCGGTCGAGCTGGATTTCGCAGTTGCCGGTGCCCTTGAACTCTTCGAAGATGACTTCGTCCATGCGGCTGCCGGTGTCGATCAGCGCGGTGGCGATGATGGTCAGCGAGCCGCCTTCCTCGATGTTGCGGGCGGCGCCGAAGAAGCGCTTCGGCCGCTGCAGCGCGTTCGCGTCGACACCGCCGGTCAGCACCTTGCCGGATGACGGCACGACGGTGTTGTAGGCGCGGCCGAGACGCGTGATCGAATCCAGCAGGATCACCACGTCGCGACCGTGCTCGACCAGGCGCTTGGCCTTTTCGATCACCATCTCGGCAACCTGGACATGGCGTACCGCCGGCTCGTCGAAGGTCGACGAGATCACCTCGCCCTTCACCGAGCGCTGCATGTCGGTAACCTCCTCCGGCCGCTCGTCGATCAGAAGCACGATCAGATAGCATTCCGGATGGTTGGCGGTGATCGAGTGGGCGATGTTCTGCATGAGAACCGTCTTGCCGGTGCGCGGCTGCGCATTGATCAACGCACGCTGCCCCTTGCCGATCGGCGCGACCAGGTCGATCACGCGCGGCGAGATGTCCTTGGTGGTCGGATTGTCGATCTCCATCTTCAGCCGCTTGGTCGGATAGAGCGGCGTCAGGTTGTCAAAGTGGATCTTGTGGCGGATTTTTTCCGGATCGTCGAAATTGATTGTGTTGACCTTGAGCAGCGCGAAATAGCGCTCGCCCTCTTTCGGGCTGCGGATAGGGCCTTCAACCGTATCGCCGGTCTTCAGCGAAAACCGCCGGATCTGCGAGGGTGAAATATAGATGTCGTCGGGACCTGGCAGATAATTTGCGTTGGCCGAGCGCAGAAAGCCAAAGCCGTCCTGCAGCACTTCGACGACGCCGTCGCCGATGATCTCGATATCCTGTGCCGCCAGCTTCTTCAGGATCGCGAACATCAGCTCCTGCTTGCGCATGACGCTGGCGTTCTCGACCTCGAGCGATTCCGCATAGGCGATCAACTCTGGTGGTTTCTTGTTCTTGAACTCGGTGAGTTTCATTTCTTGCATGGACGGACTCTGAATGAGCTTTGGGAAAAATATCGGCGGGATGCGACAAATGCCGGGCGCGGCCGAAAGCGATGACGGGCGGCGCATGACGGGAAGGAAGACCCGTCTTTTATCGTCGGTCGGGTGAAAGAGCAAGCCGCCTTTTGCGGGCACCGAATACGTCAGAATGGTTTCACGATAACCAGGACGACGATGACGACCATCAGCAATGTGGGGATCTCATTGACGATCCGCCAGTGCCTTGCCGGTTTTTCATTGCGGTCTTCGGCAAATTTCCGGACGGCGCCGGCGAAATAGCCATGCACGGCCGACAGACCCACCACCGCAGCGATCTTGGCATGCAGCCAGCCGCCTTGAAAACCAAAGCCTTTCCAGGCGAGCCACAGGCCGAACGCCCAGGTAATCACCATCGCCGGATTGATGATGCCCCGCAGCAGGCGGCGCTCCATTACCTTGAAGGTCTCCGACTGGACGGAGCCTTTTTCGGCATCGGCATGATAGACCAGCAAGCGCGGCAGATAGAGCATGCCCGCCATCCAGGAGATGACGGCAATCACATGGATCGCCTTTGCCCAGGGATAGAAATCATCGGGCCCGAAGAGAAACAGCAGCCCGGCCAGCACGAGGAAAATGGCGATCGCGATTGCCGCGCGGCGCGTCGCCCCGCTACCGCTGTTCGTGCTGTTCGCATTGTCTGCGCCCATCATCGTCACGACGCGCTCCGCACCAGTTTGACCATCTGCTCGACATGCGCGAGCGGCGTCTCCGGCGTGATGCCGTGGCCGAGGTTGAAGATCAGCGGCCGGTCCCCTAACACCTTCAGGATCGCCCCCACGCCGTCGGCAAGCGCCTTGCCGCCGGCCACCAGCCGCAGCGGATCGAGATTGCCTTGCACGGCGCCGTCACGCTGCAATTCCTTCGCAGTCGACAATGGCACGGTCCAGTCGAGGCCCAGCCCGGTCACGCCGGTCGTCTGGCGATAGCTCCGGTAGTGATCTCCGGCGCCTTTGGGAAAGCCGATGATCGGAACGTCGGGATGGACAGCCTTCACCTGCCGGACAATCTCGGCCACCGGCCGGACGCAGAACAACTCGAAAGACGCTTCGTCGAGCACGCCGGACCACGAATCAAAGATCTGCACCACGTCGGCGCCGGCTTCGATCTGCCGGATCAGATAGGCAGCCGAATGATCGGCGAGCACTTTCAGGAGCCGAAGAAAGGCCGCCGGCTCGCGATAGGCGAACAGCCTGGCCGGCGCCTGGTCGGGCGTACCGTGGCCGGCAATCATGTAGGTCGCCACCGTCCAGGGCGCACCGCAGAAGCCGATCAGCGTCGTTTCATCAGGCAGTCTGGCGCGCAATCGCCGCACCGTCTCGTAGACCGGCTCGAGATTCACGTGAAACGTTTCGCCGTCGAGAGCCTCGATCTCCGCAGCCGAGATCGGCGTCAACAGCGGGCCGCGTCCTTCCTCGAAGCGCACGTCGCGGCCGAGCGCATGCGGCACGACAAGGATATCGGAAAACAGGATCGATGCGTCGAAGCCGAAGCGTTCGATCGGCTGCAGCGTCACTTCGACGGCGAGATCCGGGTCGTAGCAAAGATCGAGGAACGATCCGGCCCGTCTCCTCGTCTCCCGGTATTCCGGCAGATAGCGGCCGGCTTGGCGCATAATCCAGAGCGGCGGCGGAAACGCTGCCTTGCCTCTCAACACGTCCAGCACGATCCGGTCTTGAGGCATTGAGCGCTCGCCTTTCCAGGCTTCCCTATAATTAAATATTCTATTTTTAGGAATCTTATGATTCTAAGAGTCTGTTGGTTGTGGTGGTTGTCTCCTGTCCCGCTTTGCCCTGGAAAAGACCAGCCAGCATATTGTCGCGCGCTTCTCCAACGGGATTGCAGGACTTTGTGGAAAGCCGGGAATTTCCGACTGGAGTCAATGCGTTGCCGCCAGGCCAAGGAACTTTCCCTTGTGGATGAAGCGAAGGCAAAAAGCTCCGTCCCCGGACTTGTCCCCAACCGCCCGAAGAAGCCGACAGCACATCGAATTGTGGACAAACCGGCATCTGATACAGTCGCTTGGCGGTGGCCGAGTTTTCCGCCCGGCTTATCCACATCGGCCCACAGCCTGGAATGTATCCTGTGAACAAACCGCAGAGCTTCTTTCACCTTCACCTGATTTCCGACGCCACCGGCGAAACGCTGCTGGCCGCCGGCCGCGCCGCTTCCGCGCAATACAAGGATGCGCGCGCCATCGAACACATCTACCCGCTCATCCGCACCGAAAAACAGGTGACGAAAGTGTTCGAGGACATCGAGGAGGAGCCGGGCATCATCCTCTACACCGTCGTCGACCAGAAGCTTGCCCGTGGCATCGATGAACGCTGCGCGGCGATGGGCCTGCCTTGCGTCTCGGTACTGGAGCCGGTGCTGACGGTGTTCCAGTCCTATCTCGGCACGCCGGCCGGCCGCCGCGTCGGCGCCCAGCATGTGCTGGACGCCGAATATTTTCGCCGCATCGACGCGCTCAATTTCACCATGGAGCATGATGACGGCCAGCTGCCGGCCAATATGGATGATGCCGACATCGTGCTTGTCGGCATCTCACGCACCTCGAAGACGCCGACCAGCATCTATCTCGCCAATCGCGGCATCAAGACCGCCAACATCCCGATCGTGCTCGGCGTGCCGGTGCCGGAAAGCCTGGTCTACGCCAGGAGGCCACTGATCGTCGGCCTGATCGCCACTGCCGAGCGCATCTCCCAGGTCCGGCAGAACCGCGTTCTCGGCAACAGCGCCTACGAGCCGACCGATTACGTCGACCGCGCCGCGATCGCCGAAGAACTCGCCTACGCCCGCCAGATCTGCACACGGCATGGCTGGCCGATGATCGATGTCAGCCGCCGTTCGATCGAGGAGACGGCGGCGGCTATCGTTGCCCTGCGCGGCAAGACGCGCTAGGGCGTGTGATATTCAGGTGATGCCGGCCTACAAACGGCGGCTTCCTGCGCTTCCGGTGCTCACGTACTTTAAGTACACTCCGCTCCGGTTCTCGGAAGCCACCACTCTCGGCGCGGCCTGACCTGAATCTCGACACACCCTAGTGAGCGCCAGAAAACGGGCGAAAAAAATGGCCGAAAAAATCATCCTTGCCTCGGGCAGCCCGTTCCGCAAGGCGCTGCTTGTCAATGCCGGCGTTGTGGTCGAAGCGGTTCCGGCTTCTGTCGACGAACGTGCGCTGGAGGCGCCGCTGCAAAATAGTGGCGTGTCGCCGGAGGACGTCGCCCTGGTGCTTGCCGAGGCCAAGGCCACCGAAGTCAGTGAGCGCAAGCCCGGCGCCCTGGTGCTCGGCTGCGACCAGACGCTGTCGCTCGGCGACGAGCTGTTCCACAAGCCGGCCGACATGGAAGGCGCGCGCCGTCATCTGCTGGCGTTGTCGGGCAAGACGCATCAGCTCAACAGTGCCGTCGTGCTGGCCCGTGACGGCCAGGTTCTGTGGCGGCATGTCGGCATCGCCAGCCTGACCATGCGCAAGCTCGATCCGGCCTTCATCGGCCGCCATCTGGCGCGCGTCGGCGCCAAGGCGTTGTCCAGCGTTGGTGCCTACCAGATCGAAGGCGAGGGCATCCAGCTGTTCGAAAAGATCGAGGGCGACTACTTCACCATTGTTGGCCTGCCGCTTTTGCCGGTGCTGGCCAAGCTGCGTGATCTCGGGGCGATCGATGGCTGAGGCCTCGAAAAAAGCCTTCGTCACCGGCCACCCAATCGGCCATTCCAGGTCACCGAAGATCCACGGCTACTGGCTGGCGAAATACGGCATCGACGGCGTCTACGAGGCCATTGACGTTGCGCCAGAAGCGTTTGCCGAATTCCTGCAAACGCTGCAGGCACAAGGCTATAGCGGCGGCAACGTCACCATCCCGCACAAGGAGGCCGCCTTCGCATTGGCGGCGCGCCGCGACGACGCGGCCGAACAAATCGGTGCGGTCAACACACTGTGGTTTGAGGATGGCGAATTGTGGGGCGGCAATACCGATGCCCATGGCTTTGCCGCCAATCTGGACGAGTATGCATCGGGTTGGGCGGCCGACGGCCCGGCCGTTGTGCTCGGTGCCGGCGGTGCCGCTCGCGCGGTCATCCATGCGCTGAAGCAACGCGGCGTCAACGATATCCGCATCGTAAACCGGACGCTTGCGAGGGCGCAGGAGCTGCGCGACCGCTTCGGTGCCGGCGTCTCCGCCCATGGCATGGCGGCGACCGGCGAGTTGCTCGAAGATGCCGGCCTGCTGGTCAACACGTCAGCGCTCGGCATGCATGGCAATGAAGGCCTGTCCGCCGATCCGGGCAGACTGCCCGACCGCGCCATCGTCACCGACATCGTTTATGTTCCGCTGGAAACGCCGTTGCTCGCCGCAGCCAGCGCGCGCGGCCTCAAGACCGTCGATGGGCTCGGCATGCTGCTGCACCAGGCGGTGCCCGGCTTCGAGCGCTGGTTCGGCACCAGGCCGCAGGTCACCGCCGAACTGCGGCAAATGATCATTGCCGATATCGGCGCGAAGCCATGATCGTGCTCGGCCTCACCGGATCGATCGGCATGGGCAAGTCGACCACGGCAAAGATGTTTGCCGAGGCCGGCGTGCCGGTCCATGATTCCGACGAGGCGGTGCATCGCCTCTATGCCGGCAAGGCCGCCCCCATGGTCGAGGCGGTCTTTCCCGGGACCACCCGATCCGGTGCGGTCGATCGCACAAAGTTGGCCGAACGGGTGCTCGGCGATGCCGCCGCGCTGAAACGGCTGGAAGCGATCATCCATCCGCTGGTCCGTGCCGACGCCGATGCCTTTCTGGCGCAAAATCGTGCCGCCGGCGCGCCACTTGCCGTGCTCGATATACCGCTGCTGTTCGAGACCGGCGGCCGCGATCGCGTCGACAAGGTTGTGGTCGTCACCGCGTCGGCCGAGATCCAGCGCGCCCGCGTGCTGGCGCGCCCGGGCATGAGCGAGGAAAAGTTTGCGTCGATCCTGGCCAGGCAGGTTCCCGACGCCGAAAAGCGCCGGCGCGCCGACTTCGTCGTCGACACCGGCCAGGGCTTTGACGCCGCCCGCGCGGCTGTCAATGCGATCGTCGCCGAACTAGTCGGGGATAAAGCAGCCAGTCCGGGTTAAGAGGCTTGCAGCCCACATTACTTGTTGCCATTTTGTTCCGGGTGTGATTCGGCTAGAATGACGCGGAACCAATGGACTGATTCGATGCGTGAGATCATCTTCGATACGGAAACCACCGGCCTCGACACGCGCGAGGACCGCGTCATCGAGCTTGGCGGCATCGAGCTGGTCAACCGCTTTCCGACCGGCCGCACCTTCCACAAATACATCAACCCACAAGGCCGCCCGATTCATCACGAGGCGCAGGCCGTGCACGGCATCAGCGCCGCCGATCTTCAGGGCAAGCCGACTTTCATGGAGATCGCCGAGGAGTTCCTGGCCTTCATCGACGGCGCCAAGCTGGTCGCCCATAATGCCGGCTTCGACATCGGCTTCCTCAACCTCGAATTCGGCCGGCTTGGTCATCCGGCCATCGATCCGGGACGGATCGTAGACACGCTGGCGCTGGCGCGCCGCAAGCATCCAATGGGTCCCAATTCGCTCGACGCGCTCTGCCGCCGCTATGGCATCGACAATGGCCGTCGCACCAAGCATGGCGCGTTGCTCGATTCTGAATTGCTGGCCGAGGTCTATATCGAGCTTATCGGCGGCAAGCAGGCCAGCCTCATCCTCGACAGCATCATGACGCCGGCGGGCGGACGACAGAATGTCGACGATATCGACATTTCGATCGGCGTCAGGCCCATCGCCTTGCCCTCGCGCCTGACCGATGCCGAGCGCGCAGCACACGCGGGCATGGTTGGCAGCCTCGGCGAAAAGGCGCTTTGGCTGCGCATCGGCCGGGAAGCGAGTTCCGCGGCATAGTGATTTTGAGCGGAGTGATCCGTCGCCCCCTCTGTCATGCCCTTTTAGCCACCACTTGGCATCTCCCCCTCAGTGGGAAAGATTGGCAGTCCCAGCGCCTCGCTCATTCCTGCGACGATGAAGGATTGGCGAAGGCTGACGTGAAGTTCCGATCTCCCCACTTAAGGGGGAGATGGCCGGAAGGCCAGAGGGGGCACTGTCCCGCCAGCGGCTCATAAAAAAACCCGGCGCAAGGCCGGGTTTCTCAAACGCTATCGAGACACAAACGCCTTCAGCTCACCTTGACCTTGGCGGCGGCCTGGTCCTCGGCCAGCTTCTGCTGGAACATCTGCGCGAAATCGATCGGGTCGAGCATCAGCGGCGGGAAGCCGCCATTGCGCGTTGCCTCGGCAATGATCTGCCTGGCGAACGGGAACAGCAGCCGCGGGCATTCGATGAACAGTATCGGCAGCATGTGCTCCTGCGGGAAGCCGCTGATGGAGAAGACGCCGCCATAGACCAGTTCGACATTGAACAGCACTTCCTGGTCGAACGATGCCTTGGCATTCAGCGTCAAATTGACGTCGAACTGCTTGTCCGAAAGCGGGTTGGCGTTGACGTTGACGTTGATGGCGATGCCGGGGGCCTTGTCGCGGCCGCGCAGCGAGTTTGGCGCGCCGGGGCTTTCGAAGGACAGGTCCTTCACATATTGCGCAAGCACGTTGAGCGAAGGCTGCTCCGCATTTCCATTACCGTTGGCTGCGCCGATCGGGGCGTCGTCGTTGCTGGCCATAAGCTGTGATCCTTTTGCCTGGGCAGCGTTGCTGACCGGATTGAAATTCGGGCGTTCGCTATCATGGCCGGCACGACAAGACAAGTTTGCAAAAGACGCCGGTTGCCTTGCGGCTACTCGTCCTTGAGGCGGCGCCAGGGAGAGTCAGGCCCGCGCGCATGGTCGTCGGCGCGCGAATAGTCGCCGTCGTCGAGATCGATGGTCTTGCCGCGTTGCCTTGCCCGCAAACCAACGCCGAAATCGGTGGCCAGCACGATGCGGCCTTTCAGCATCCGCCAGGCAAGATCGCGCACCGGTGGCAGGAACAGTAGAATGCCGAAAATATCCGAGATGAAGCCGGGGATGATCAAAAGGATCGCGGCCAGAACGATCATGGCGCCGTGCGCAAGCTGGCGGCTCGGATCGTGGCCGGCATCCATTTCGGCACGGACCCTGGCCATGACGCCAAAACCCTGGTGTCGAAGGAGCAAGGCGCCGGCGACGCTCGAGGCCAGCACCAGCCCGACCGTCGCCAGCGCGCCGATCTGGCGGCCGACAATGACGAAACCGGCTATCTCCAGCAGCGGAAGCGCAAGAACAAACAGGGGAAGCAGCGAGATACGCAAATCTTGACCGATCGTTTCGATGTTTTGCCGGCCGGCGAGCAATCGCCGCTGGCACCAGAGCTGTTAGATAGGTATGGCTGCCTTTGATTTGAATGATTGCGCCATGCGTTCTATATGCTTTGGATACTGAACGCTATGTGATCGCGGCCCTTGCTTGGCCGCTGGTCCGGCCAAAGCAGGGATTGATTGGCGCAAGATATGGGCTTCTTCGACTTCGGCACAATTTTCTTTCTGATTGCGGCGGTGGTGATCTTCTTCCAGCTGCGCAACGTGCTTGGCCGACGCACGGGCAACGAACGCCCGCCCTTCGATCCATATACGGCAGGGCGCAAGAACGACAAGGATGCCGCCCAGAAACCCGAGAACGTGGTTTCGCTGCCGCGCAAGCGGCTGGCGGGAGAGCCGGCGGCCGATGCCTATACGGCGATCGACGCCTTTGCCAAGCCCGACACAGATCTCAACCGGGGCCTGCGGGCGATCAAGGACAATGATCCGACCTTCGACCCGAAGACCTTCGTCGACGGCGCCAAGATGGCCTATGAGATGATCGTCATGGCCTACGCCGATGGCGACCGCAAAACCTTGAAGAACCTTTTGTCGCGCGAGGTCTATGACGGCTTTGTCGCGGCCATCGGCGACCGCGAGGCAAAAGCCGAAAAAATCCAGTCCTCCTTCGTCGGCATCGACAAGGCCGACATCGTTTCGGCCGAGATGAAGGGCAGCGAGGCGCACATCACGCTGCGCATTGTCAGCGAACTGATTTCAGCGACCCGCGACAAGGCCGGCGCCGTCATTGACGGCGATCCCGAGACCGTCGCCGAGGTCAAGGACGTCTGGACCTTCGCTCGTGACGCGCGCTCGCGCGATCCGAACTGGAAGCTCGTCGCCACCGAAGAAGAAGACTGAACTGGACGGCGGCGGGGGCTGTCGTGTCGCTTTCTCGAGTCTTCAGCGAAAAGTCCTTTGGCGAATTGCCGGGCTGGGACGAGGACGACCAACTCCCTGCCTTTGACGCCTTTCGCCGCTCGGCCTTTCATGTCCTGACGAAACCCTACCGCTCCGGCGCGCTCGGCGTCGATTTCGGCGCCTTTGCCGAAGCCTATGCCGCAGCGCGCACCGTTTCGCCGGCGAATCGGTTGGAGGCCCGAAGCTTCTTCGAGCGCTACTTTGTGCCGGCCCATATAGGGGCGGAAAACGGCGGCCCAGGCCTCGTCACCGGCTTCTACGAGCCGGAGGTCGACGCCTCGCCGGTGCGCACGCGACGATTTTCGGTGCCGTTGCTAACCCGCCCGGCCGACCTTGTCGACATCGACGATGGCAATCGTCCTTCCGGCATGGATCCTTATCTTGCCTTCGCTCGTGCGGCGCCGAACGACCCGGTCGAATATTTCGACCGCGGCGAGATCGAACGCGGCGCGCTCGCTGGACAAGGCCTGGAAATCGCCTGGCTCGCCGACAAGGTCGATGCCTTCTTCATCCACGTGCAGGGCGCGGCGCGGCTCAACATGACCGACGGGGAGCTTTGCCGCGTCACCTATGCCGCCAAATCCGGCCAGCGCTTTACCGGACCGGGCAAGATCCTGAGCGACGAAGGCGAGATCCCGCTGGAAAAAGTGACGATGCAGTCGATCCGTGCCTGGCTCAAGGCGCGTCCGGAGCGCGTCGACGAGATCCTTTGGCGCAACCGCTCCTACATCTTCTTCCGCGAGATGGGCGTCGACGACCCGGAGCTCGGCCCGGTCGCTGCCGCCAAGGTGCCGCTGACACCCTGCCGCTCGATCGCCGTCGACCGGCTGCTGCACACGTTCGGCACGCCCTTCCATATCGATGCGCCGTCGCTGACCGCCTTCGACGAAAAACCGTTCCGGCGGCTGATGATCGCACAGGACACCGGCTCAGCGATCATCGGGCCGGCCCGCGGCGATCTGTTCGCTGGGTCGGGCGATGCGGCCGGCGAGATCGCCGGCGTTATCCGCAACGCCGCCGATTTTTATGCGCTGATCCCCCGGCCGCTGGTTTCAGGAGCAGACCGATGACCCGGCGCATCGACAGGCTGAGCGAGGACGACCGGGTCCTGTGGAACCTGGTGGCGCGCACGGCAAAGCCGCTGAAGGGCAAGATCGCCGTCGATATTCCCAAGCTTGGGCCGGAGATCGACGAAACCAGGCAGGTGCCGCCGCCGGCACAGGTCGCGGGCAATGCTGCCGCGGTCGCGAAACCGAAGGCGCAGCATGTTTCCCACGCACTCGACGAACCGACGCTGGACAAGCTGTCGAAGGGCCGGCTGCCGATCGAGGGCCGCGTCGACCTGCATGGCCTGACCCAGGACGAAGCCTATTCGCTGCTGTTTTCCTTCCTGCACCGGGCGCATGCCGGCGGCATCCGCTATGTCCTGGTAATCACCGGCAAGGGCTCTTCGTCGGGCGGCGACGGCGTCTTGCGACGCGCCGTGCCGTCATGGCTGTCGACGCCCGCCTTCCGGCCCCTTGTCTCCAGCCACGACCATGCCGCCCGCAATCATGGCGGCTCGGGCGCGCTTTACGTCCGTCTGCGGCGGGCGCGCTCTTGAGGATGCGCCCATGAGGATGCGCCAATGAGGATGTGCTCGTGACCCCGTTCGGCGAAAAGCTTCGCGTGCTGCGAAACGAGCGCGGCGTCACCCAGAAGGACATGGCCAAGGCGATCGGCGTCAGCGCAGCCTATCTCTCGGCGCTCGAACACGGCCGCCGCGGTGCGCCGAGCTGGACGCTGATCCAGAAGATCATCGGCTATTTCAACATCATTTGGGACGACGCCGAGGAACTGGCGCGGTTGGCCGAAACCTCGCATCCGCGCGTCAGGCTCGACACGTCCGGCCTTAGCCCGGCGGCGACCGAGCTTGCCAATCTCCTGGCCGACAACATCGAAAAGCTCGACGAAGCCGAGCTTCGCCGCATCATTGCGTCGCTCCGCGCCGCGCTGAACCGGCCGAAATGAGTTGCTTTGTTACTGGACCGAGCCGACCAGAACCTGCTGGCCGCCGCGGATCGAGACCCAACGGCCGGTATTGTCGATCGCCTGCCGCTTGAGGAAACGATAGCCGGTCTGGTCCCAGGAACGGACCTGGTCGGTCAGATTGTCGAGGATGTAGTCGCCCTTGTCGGTGCGCACCGTCAGCACGGCGTGGCCTTCGCCATCCGGCTTGCGCACGACGGTCATCAGCAGATCGGCAAACGAGACGCCCAGCCGGTTCAGCTCACGGCGCTTTTCCAGGACATAGTCCTCGCAGTCGCCGACACCCTTGTCGGGATAGGCCCAGACCTCGTCCTTGCCGTAGATGTCGAAGTCGCTCTCAGGCTTGACGGCGGCGTTGACCTTTACCGTGACGCTGAGCAGCTTGCGCCACAGCGAGCCGGTCATGCTGGCGGGCGACAGATCCTTCGGGCGGATCGAGCATTCCGACGGGTAGGTCTTGCAGAAATCATAATGGCCGATCGGCTGCGACGTCGGACCACCTGTTATCATCGGGCTGGCTGCCGAGGCCGAACTGGCCCAACCTGCCGCCACAGTAAGTCCAGCCAGCGCGCACAGGCGTAGCGTTCTCGCCATTGGTGAGGAAATCATTGTCCCCGCTTGTCCCTTGTTGTTAACGAAACGTTAAGGGGTATTTACAGTCGGTGTCAATTATGAGGATGGATTGATTTTTGCGGCATGGTTACCTGCGTGGCGCCAACGCGACTATTGTGCAACAGGTCGACCGGCCGCACGGCCCCGCCAACCGATGATTTTGGCATTGACCGACCTGATGCGGATTGACGGGCATCATCGCTGGTCGCCTATTTCTTGCCGGTCCTGACCAGCTTGGGCTTCACCGCAACACGGTTCTGGCGGCCGTAGCTGGTAATGAAATCGACGATGCGCGGCACGATTTCGGAGCGGAAGCGCGAGCCGTTGAACACACCGTAATGGCCGACCGCCGGCTGCATGTAATGGGCGTGCCTGTCGGCCGGAATGTTGATGCAGAGGTCGTGCGCCGCCTTGGTCTGGCCAAGGCCGGAGATGTCGTCGTTCTCGCCCTCGACGGTGAACAGGGCGACATTGCGGATCGCCGAAGGGTCGACCGCCACACCGCGATGCGTCATTTCGCCCTTGGGCAAGGCCTGGCGGACGAAGACGGTATCGACGGTCTGCAGGTAGAATTCCGCCGTCAGATCCATCACCGCCAGGTATTCGTCATAGAATTCGCGGTGCTTCTCGGCATTGTCGCCGTCATGCTTCACCAGGTGCATGAAGAAGTCTTTGTGGGCGATGATGTGGCGATCCAGGTTCATGCTCATGAAACCCGAAAGCTGCAGGAAACCGGGATAGACCTCGCGGCCGAAGCCCGGCACCGGCCAGGGCGCGCGCATGATGACGTTGTCGCGGAACCAGTCGATGCCCTTTTCCTGGGCCAGCAAATTGACCGCCGTCGGGTTGCGGCGCGTGTCGATCGGGCCGCCCATCAGCGTCATCGTCGAGGGCACGAAAGGATCGCCCTTGGCTTCCATCAGCGCCACCGCCGCCAGCACCGGCACCGACGGCTGGCACACCGCCATCACGTGGGTGTCGGGTCCCAGCGCATGCAGCATGTCGACAATGTAGTCGACATAGTCGTCGAGGTCGAAGCTGCCGTCGGCAAGCGGCACCATCCGGGCGTCGACCCAGTCGGTGATATGCACGTCCGCATAGGGCAGCATCGCCTCGGCCGTGCCGCGCAACAGCGTCGCATAGTGGCCCGACATCGGTGCGACGATTAACAGCTTCGGATCCGGCCGGCGCCCGGCCGGGACAGCCCGCTCGAAACGGACCAGATTGCAGAACGGCCGCGACCAGACGGTGCGTTCGCTGACCTCGACGGTTTTCCAGTCGACCACGGTCTTGGTCAGGCCGAATTGCGGCTTGCCGTAGCGGCGTGTCGTGCGTTCGAACAATTCGGCCGTTGCCGCGACCGAGCGGCCCCAGGACGTGTGTGAAACCGGATTGAGCGGATTGGAGTAGAACAGGCGCACCGCATCGGCATAGAGGCGGGCCGGCTGCAAGGCGGCATGGTTCAGTTCGTAAAGCTGGTAGAACATCGAGAACCCCGCTGCCGACTGCGATCGAAGGGCCGACGAGCAGCGCCGAGCCTTGTCTTGCGGGAGGTTAGCAACAATTTGCTGCGATGCAATACGTCAACTTGTGTGATTTATGCTCATTCTTTCGTCCAAGATGTTGGGAATCCGCCTTCAACGGCAACAGCCGGCTCAATGTGCACCTGCGAAGGCGTAGCCAAGGGTACGCCTATCGGTGCGATCGTCGGAGGAGGTGTCCGGCCTGGCGCTCTGACTGTTAGACGCGTGCCATGCAGACGGCGGTATGGCCCGAGCTGATGAAGCCGAGCTGGCTGGCGGCGCCCTTCGACAGATCGAGCACGCGGCCCCTGATAAACGGGCCGCGATCGTTGATCCGCACGACGACGCTGCGGCCATTGTTGCGGTTGGTCACCTTCAGCTTGGTGCCGAACGGCAGGCTGCGATGCGCTGCGGTCAGCGCCGACGGGTTCATGCGTTCGCCGGAAGCGGTTCTGGAATGCAGTGAGTACCAGGAGGCACGGCCGCACTGAGCGGCGGCGCTGGCAGTGGATGCGCCGACCATCAGGCCAGCCGCGATCATGGCCGCGGCAAGCGCGGTCTGGTTGCTTTTGTTCATGTGTTGGGGACTGGCTCCGTTGACAGACCCGCAGCGGTTAGAGGCGAATGAGGCAGCAAATGCGGCAATGATCTGTCGGTTCCATGACAATGTTACACGTTTGGAGTCGGTGCGAAACAATTTGTCAGAGAGTTTCCGCAGCAAGGCACAGCTTCTTTGATGATCTTCGCATCGACCTCAGCACGTCTTGCACAAGATCAGAGATTTGCATCTAAGTAGAAGTTGGCCTGACCGGGCCGCTTCTTTCGCTGTTCCATTCCGGCAGGAGCGCGGCCGATGATCGACTTGGAAAGGAGTTTTAGCAATGAGATTGATCAAAAATCTGCTGGCGTTGATTGTGCTCGCCATCGGCGTGCTGTGGTCATTGCAAGGCATCGGCCTTATCGGCGGCAGCTTCATGACCGGCCAGTCGCAATGGCTCTATGTCGGCATCGTCACCGCGCTGGTTGGCTTGGCCGGCCTGGCCTGGGCGAACCGTTCGCGCGTTTGAGCAGGCGTCGATCCTCAGGCTCCCGCCAGAGCAGCGCACAGCGGACCTGTGGCGGCCGGTCACCGCGACCAGTATTGCCAGCCCCAGTAGAAACTTTCGTCGCGCGGCGGTAAGCGGTTGCGCTCCGCGTCCAGATGCACCGGCGTCGGCGCTTTGCGTTCGTCCTCAGGCGGCTGTTTGTCTCCGGCCTTGATCAGGCGGAGCCAATGGCCGAAACGCGCAAGCAGCACAGCGGTGGAATGGGGCATCGTCACGTCTCCGATCCGGTCACTCCCGCCCCGCCCACGGGACGAGCACCCGCTCGATCCTGCGGATGATGAATTCGAGCACGAAGGCAATGGCCGCGATCACCAGTATGCCCATCACCACCACGTCGGTGACGAGGAACTGGGCGGCGGACTGGATCATGAAGCCGAGCCCGCGCGTCGCCGCCACCAGCTCGGCGGCAACCAGCGTCGACCAGCCGGCGCCAAGCGCGATGCGCAGGCCGGTCACGATCGAGGGCAGTGCGCTGGGTAGGATCACGTGCCGGACAAGCTGCGTGCGGGTCGCGCCAAGCGCGCGTGCCGCATTGATGCGTTCCTGCGAGACGCCGCGAACACCCGATGCCGTCGACAGCGCGACCGGCGCCAGCATGGCGATGGCAATCACCAGGATCTTGGACGGCTCGCCAATGCCGAACCAGATAATGATTAGTGGCAGATAGGCCAGCGGCGGGATCGGCCGCAGCAATTCGAGCAGCGGATCGAAGATGCCGCGCCCTATGATGCTGATGCCGATAGCCAGCCCGATGGGAACGCCGACGAAAACGGCCGCGATCAGCGCTGCAAATACCCGCCACAGACTGGCGGCGATATGCTGGAGCAGCGTCGCGTCGACAAAGCCGTCACGGGCGACGACGACAAATTTGTTCCAGACTGCCACGGGCGACGGCAGGAAAACCGGCGACACCAATTGCAGGCGGGCCGACAGTGCCCACGCCGCCAGCACCACCAGAACAGTGATCGCGCTGACCATGCGGGCCGAAACGCGGCTGCGTCTCGGCCGCGACCGCGACCATGGCACGGACAGCGCGTCGGCTCCGTCGTCGGCCTTGGAGCGCTGCGGCCGCTCGGTATAGGAGGTAACGGTCATGCTGCCTCTCCTTCGAAGATCGCATCGGTCAGCTCGCCGCGCGCCGCGGCGAAGGCGGGATCGGCCTTGATGCTGCGAATGGCCTCGCCGGCTGCATAGCGCCGGCTGAAGCCGGTTTCGAAACTCCGCACCACCCGCCCAGGGTCGGGAGCCAGCACAATGATGCGGGTTGCGAGCACCAGCGCTTCCTCGATGCCGTGCGTCACCATCAGCACGCCGACATTGCTTGCCGTCCACAGATCGAGCAGCGTTGTCTGCATGCGTTCCCGTGTCAGCGCATCGAGCGCGCCCAGCGGCTCGTCGAGCAGCAGGAATTGCGGCTCGGCCGCCAGCGCCCGGGCCAGGCCGACGCGCTGGCGCATGCCCCCGGAAAGCTCCCAGATGCGCTTGTCGCCGGCACCGTCGAGCTTCACCAGCGCCAGCAGCGCATCGGCGCGCCGCGCCCGTTCACTTGGCCCGACGCCGCGCAGCCTGAGCGCAAAGGCGACATTTTCCCGCGCGGTCAGCCACGGAAACAGCGCGTCGTTCTGGAACACGACGGCGCGGTCCGAGCCTGGCGCCGTGATCGGCCTGCCGCCTACCGTGGCGCTGCCGCGCACAGGCTCGACCAGGCCCGCAGCGACATTGAGCAGCGAGGTCTTGCCGCAGCCGGAGCGGCCGACCAGGACAACGAAGTCATCCTTGGCGACGTCAATCGACACGCGTTCGACGGCCGGCGCCGGCTGGCCTTCATAATGAATCGAGACTTTGTCGAGCAGGAGATGCGTCATGTGGCGTCGCCGATATTCTGAATCTGCAGGCAACGCGCGCGTCAGGGAAGGGAGGACGCGCGCATTGAGCGGTCGCTAATTCGAGGCAAGCGCCTCGCCGACATATTTCGACGACACGTATTTCGAATAATCCGGCAGCACGGCGTCGATCTTGCCCTGCTCCTTGAGGAAGGCCGACGTCGCCTCGACTGCCTTGACCGTGCCGCCACCGAGGAACTTGTCCGAGGCCTGCTCCTCGAGCGTCGGGAAGACATAGCCCCTCAGCAGTTGCGGCACGTCTTCGAGCTTGGCCCCGGTGATCCTGGCGATCTTGGCCGCTTGCGGCGAGGACACCGACCATTGATCCGGCTTGGCCAGGAATTCGGCATAGGCAGCGCCCGTCACTTTGACGAAGTCGCGCACCGCCTCCGGGTTCCTTTCGGCGAAGTCGGTGCGCACGATCCAGGCGTCGAAAGTCGGCGCGCCCCAGGCGGCGACCTGCGAGGAATCCAGCACGACCTTGCCCGACGTCTTGATCTGGCCGAGTGCCGGATCCCAGACATAGGCGGCGTCGATGTCGCCGCGCGCCCATGCCGCCGCGATCTCCGGTGGCCGCAGATTGAGAATATCGACCGACTTCGGCTCGACACCCTCATGCTTCAGCGCGGCAAGCAGGCTGTAATGCGTCGTCGAGACGAAGGGCACCGCCACCTTCTTGCCGGCAAGGTCGGCGACCTTCTCGATGCCGGCGCCGTTGCGGGCGACAAGGGCCTCGGATTCGCCGATCAGCCCGACAATGAAGATGGTCTGGATGGGAAGCTCGCGGCTCGCCGCCGCCGCCAGCGGGCTCGAGCCGACATAACCGATGTCGACCGAACCGGAAGCGACGGCGGCGATCACGTCGGCGCCGGAATCAAATTTCCGCCAGTCGATTGCCGCCTTGGTCGCGCTCTCATAGGCGCCGTCGGCCTGCGGCACCTTCGAGGGTTCGACGACCGTCTGGTAGCCGATAGTGATCTTGAGGTCCTTCGCATGGGCTGGGCCGAGAAAGCCGGCACCAGCCAGAGCCGCCGAGGATAGGAGAACGATGCGTCGCGAAATGGTGGACATGAAAGGCTCCTTGAAAAGAGAAAAATCGGATCGCTCCCTCATAGTCAGCTAAGTCTATAAGGCTTGTAGAGTTAAATCCTTCCAACCATTGCCGTCTTGTTAGAAAAAAGCCGTCAGTGGCGCGGCGCGAAGGCGGATATGGCGGCTGCAGCGGGCCTCGGCCTAAGGTCTGTTGACGGTCAGGTCAGCCGAAACAGAGACGGAATGGCGCGCACTATTGGATCTGCATTCATTGGTCAGTATAGCGGCATCGATCCTCGGGTCTCCGCTGCGTCGCTGCTTTGAACAATGGCGCAGCACCTCAATTGCCTTCTTGGCTCCACCTCGCCTCTGGCTTCGCTGTCCGTTGGAGCGACCGGTGATTGCGCCATCAGCCGCAAACAAGAATTTTCCGTTTTGGCCCGGTCACCGGCAAATCCATGCTGCGAACGGCCGAACAATTGAAAGTGAATTTCCTGTGCTCGGGGTTAAGTCTAGTATTCTTATGGACATTGAAGGATTGGAGAGGACGATGAGCGACGCCACCCTCCTTGTTGCCGCGCGCGGCATGCTTTGGCCTTCAAATTCAGGGACAGAAGCTGCTGTCGGCCGGTCGGGACATTCCTGTCGCCGGCCAGTTTGCCGGTGTCCCATTGGCGGCGGCTCCTGTGCTCGTAGGGCCACAAGCCCCGGCCAAAATGGCCATTGCGGCTTGAAAACGAAACAAAATCAACGTTTCTTGGCTTGTATATCATGTCACTAGAATTTATCTGTAGTGACAGCTTGGACGCGGCGGGGAGGCACGCCAGGCGTTTCGCAACCGATGGCCTTGGGTCATCGCATGACAGAGAAACGTTCGGGTTATGCTCACGAAAAAAGGTAAGTACGGCCTCAAGGCGCTCGTTCATCTGGCGCGCCTGCCGGTTGGACAGCTCGCCTTCGTCAACGACATCGCCCGCGCAAACAATATTCCGAAAAAGTTCCTCGATGCCATCCTTGGCGAATTGCGCAATGCCGGTTTCGTCCAGAGCCGCAAGGGCAAGGAGGGCGGTTATCGCCTGGCGCGCCCAGCGGACGAGATCAAGGTCGGGCACGTCGTGCGCGTGCTCGACGGGCCATTTGCCCCCATTCCTTGCGCCAGCCGCACCCAGTATCAGCGCTGCGAAGATTGCAACGAGGCGACATGCCAAGTCCGACATCTGATGCTGGAGGTCCGGCAGGCCATCGCCGAGGTGCTGGACCAGCGCAGCCTCGCCGAGATGCGCGACATCGCCGGCGACGAAGACCTTTCGGTGCCGTTGAAAATCCAGGCCTGAATCAACAAAGCCTGACCCGAGAATTCCGGAACCAATGGCTCCCAAGACAATTGGTGCGCGCATGACCGGACGCGCAAATTCGATCATTCCAACTTCGATCATCATTGTCGGTGGCGGCGCCAGCGGCGTCGTGCTTGCCGCGCATCTGCTGAAGTCGCCCAATCCCGATCTCCGCGTCAGCCTGGTCGAAAAACGCCCGCATTTTGGGCAAGGCATGGCCTATTCAACGCTGCTCTCAGCCCATGTGCTGAATGTCAGCGCGTTGGGCATGAGCGCCTATGCCGACGATCCCGGCAATTTCTCGCGCTGGCTACTTGAACGCGGCCTGGCAACGCCGGAACAGGCACCGGTCTATGCGCCGCGCAGCGTCTACGCCCGCTATCTCAAGGAGCTGCTCGACGAACTCGAGGCGCGTGAGCAGCAGACGGGCCGGCTGCGCCTGATCCGCGAGGAGAGCCTGTCGATCTCGCCGACCGCGTCCGGCGTCGAGGTGGCGCTGGCCAACGGCACCAGCGTGGTTGCGCATCTTGCCGTGCTGGCGACCGGCCATGACGAGGAGCCGGGGGCGGGGCAGGGCCACGCGATCAGGATGGGATCCGAGGCCGACAGCGCGCTCGACCCCGAAGCCCGAGTCCTGGTGCTGGGCACGGGGTTGAGCATGGTCGATGCCTTTCTGTCGCTCGAGCAGCGCGGTCATCGCGGCGCGATCGTCGCGGTGTCGCGGCGCGGCCTGCTGCCTTCGCCGCATCGCAAGGGCAATCCCATCAAGCTCGACGTTGCCGATATCCCGCTCGGCACCCAGCTTTCCTATTTCGTCGGCTGGTTCCGCGACCTGATCCGGGAAAACCAGAAGGCCGGCATCGACTGGCGCGACGTCGTCGACGGTCTGAGGCCCTTCAACCAGAAGATCTGGCAGAACTGGCCGTCCTCGGCCAAGCGCCGCTTTGTCGAGCACACCAAGGCGTGGTGGGACATCCACCGCCATCGCATGGCGCCGCAAGTCTACGCCCGCGTTACGGAGGCGGTGCAGGCCGGCCGCATCCGGCTTGTCGCCGGCCGCATCGTCGACATCGCCGCAGGCTACACCGTAGAGGTCCAGTCCCGCCACACGCAGCGCCTCGAAAGGTTCGATGTCGCCCGCATCTATGATTGCACCGGCATCGCCAGGGATATCTCGACCACCTCGAACAGCGTGGTGCGGTCGCTGGTCGACCGTGGGCTGGCACGGCCGGATCCGCTGCGGCTCGGCCTCGATGTGACCGCGGACTGCGAGGTCATCGCCGGCGATGGCACAGTATCGGCCAAGATTTTGGCGGTCGGGCCGCTGACGCGCGGCACCTTCTTCGAGATCGACGCCATTCCCGATATTCGCGTGCAGTGTGCGCGGCTAAGCAAGCGATTGCTCGGATAAGGCCCCCTTTGTCTTGACGCAATTTCGGATGCAAGACCGCCGCCGTTGGGTGAAAAGATCTCGACCGCATAACCTCGCGGTGAAGGCGAACCAGGGGTGCGGGAGCTAGCTCCGCCAGAAGCCGACCGGCCAGCCCGTGGTGGTCGAGACAGCCGGGTTGGCGATGACGATCGCCACACGTTTCGGCTGTTGCGCGTTGACCGGATTGGCGTCGCGTACGCTCATCTTCGTTCTCCTCCCTGATTTTGTGGCCGGCGAGGCCGTGAGCCGCGACCCCTGGCCAGATGACCGGGCGAATTCTGCTTCCGTCGTCACCATGCCTTGCCTACCATGGCGCATGACCCAACGCGGAAGACTCTACGGCTGCCCGGTCGAGTTCGCGCTCGACGCGCTCGGCGGCAAATGGAAGACGGTGATCCTGGCGCACGTCAAGGAACAGCCGATGCGCTATTCCGACCTGCGCCGGCTGATCCCCTCGCTCTCGGACAAGATGCTGACGCAGCGCCTGGCCGAGCTTGTCGAGATCGGCTTCGTCACGCTCGAGATGTCGCCCGACGGCAAGGGGCGCTACGCCTTGACCGGGCGCGGTGAAGATCTCGCCGCCGCGCTCCAGGCGCTCTACGACTGGGGAAGCGTGCATGGCCGCGCCGAGGGCGTGCGTTTTCGCACCGATAGCGCAGCCACCTAGATCAATTCCGGGAAGCGCGGAGCGGTTTTCTGTCCGCAATTGCGAGACAAAGCGATGGAGCGGTTCGACGTTTGCGTGAAAGGGTGGATCGCTCTAGCAAGCCGACTGTCCTCAACCCGGTCCGGCAAGCGCGCTGCAGAAGCTGGCGACATCGGTGACAACGGCTTCGCCGAGGAAGCGTAGCGTCGCCATCGAGCGGTCGCGCGCCTCGCGGTTGCCGAAGCCACAGGCATCCTCGATGACCACGGCGACAAAGCCATTGTCGGTCGCCTGGCGAACGGTTGGCTCGATGCCGATCTCCATGGCGATGCCTGCGAGCGCTATCGTGCGCACGCCGCAATCGCGCAAGGCAAAGCCGAGCGCGGTGGAATCGAAGGCCGATATCGTGAGCTTGTCGAACACCGCCTCGTCATCGCGGGGGTTCCAGCTCGGGCACGATCCGCGTCGCTTCGGCGTCGCGCGGGAACCACGGCTCAACTGTGTCGGGGCTGTCGCGCCGCTGCCAGGCCATGGCGGTGCGCAGCTGCGTCGCGCCCATCCATTTGCGCGGCAGCGACAGATGGCGCGTGAACGCCACCCGCATTCCGGCCACGCGCGCCGCTTCCAGCACCGTGCCGGTGCGCTCGACGATGGTGGCGGCGCCGGCCACCTGGCGGCAGATGCCGACCTGCATGTCGTAGACCACCAGCGCCGTGCGGCGCGGATCGCACCACTCAGCCAGGCTGGCCGGGATTTCGATCCCGTCGCGCGACCGGATCATGCCGCCGTCCGGTCCCACGGCTTGGCGATGTCGACGGTCGGGTCGAACAGGAATTCCAGCGGCAATGGCGCGTCAAAGGCGATGAAGTGCCATTCCAGCAGCCCGGCCTTGGACAGCGGGAAGTCCTCGGTGTAGCGCCGCGCTTCCGCGACGCTGTCGAGCTCGAAGACGATGATGACGCCGCCAATATCGCCGCGCGCATAATTCTCGCGCACGATCCCCGCCTTCCAGAGCCGCCAGACGTTCGACACTTCGTCGCGCAAATAAGGCCGCAGGTCGTCGAGCGTGACGCCGGGCTTGAAATTGTCATAGGCAAGAATCTTCATCGGCCATTCCTTGCATTGCTGTTCGACCAGCGCCGGGTAGCATGGCGGAATCAGCGGCGGCAACGAACGAGATGGTGCGTTGAAACGGCCGCACGATTGCCGTTCTGTGCCGTGCGACCCTACGGACGGCCAGGCGGCCGCGGTATAGTTTTCGCTGAGGAGGAAAAGCGCAGTGACCATCGAAAGGCTGAACCCCGAGGGCATGCACAGCAACCCGGCCTATTCGCAAGGCGTGTCGCTGCCGCCATCCGCGCGCATCGTGCTGGTCGGCGGCCAGAATGGGGTCGACGCGCAAGGCCGGATCGTCGCCAGGGACGATCTCGCTGCGCAGACCGCTTAGGCGCTCTCCAACCTGGCAAAGGTGCTCGAAGCCGGTGGGGCAAAGCCTGAAGACCTCGTCAGCCTCTCGGTCTATATCGCCGGCGACCTGGACATAGGGCCGGCCTTCGGCGCCTGGATGGCCTTCTGGGCAAACCGCGGCGTGCCCCGATCATCAAAGTGCTGCGCGTCGCCGGCCTCGGTAATCCGGATTTTCTGATCGAGATCGAAGCCTAGGCCGCGATCGCCTGAACCCTAAGCAGGTTCTGCAAATCTTTTGCCCAGCCTCGAGGCTGGCGAAGCTTTCGCGAAATTCCATTCCCCTGCTGGCGGCCGGATTGGCACGATCTATCTTCTTTACAACTGCAAACGGCTGGAAAAGACGGTAGGTTGCCGTCTTCCAGGGCGGTTGCTCATTCTGGCAACGGAGCATCTGACATGAGCAAGCACAAGATCGTGGCACCGGACGACGCATCGTCCCGCTTGCGCCCGCCCTATGCCTCGGTTCTCGATCTGATCGGGCAGACGCCGGTCGTCGAGCTGACCAAATTCGACATCGGCAAGTGCCGGCTGTTCATCAAGCTCGAAAGCCAGAATCCCGGCGGCTCGATCAAGGACCGCATCGCGCTGTCGATGATTGCCGCCGCCGAAAAACAGGGCAGACTGAAGCCCGGCGGCACCATCGTCGAGGCGACCGCCGGCAACACCGGTCTCGGCCTCGCCCAGGTCGGCATCCCCAAGGGCTACCGCATCATCCTCGTCGTTCCCGACAAGATGTCCCGCGAAAAAATCCAGCATTTGCGCGCGCTCGGCGCCGAAGTGCGCATGACGCGCTCCGATGTCGGCAAGGGCCATGCCGAATATTACCAGGACATGGCCGAAAAGATCGCCGTCGAGCTGCCCGGCGCCTTCTATGCCAACCAGTTCGCCAACCCGGCCAATCCGCTGGCTCATGAAACCACGACCGGACCGGAAATCTTCCAACAGCTCGAAGGCGACGTCGACGCGGTTGTCGTCGGTGTCGGCTCCGGCGGCACGCTGACCGGGCTCGGCCGCTATTTCGCGAAAGTCTCGCCGAAGACCGAGATGATTTTGGCCGATCCGGTCGGCTCGGTGCTGGCGCCTTTGATCAAGACCGGCAAGATGGTAGAGGCCGGAAGCTGGACCGTCGAAGGCATCGGCGAGGATTTCGTCCCGCCCAATGCCGATCTGTCGCTGGTCAGGAAGGCCTATTCCATCCCCGACAAGCAGAGCATGCTGGCGGTGCGCGACCTGCTTTCGAAGGAAGGCATCCTCGCCGGCTCGTCTTCCGGCACGCTGCTTTCGACGGCGCTCCGCTATTGCCGCGAGCAGACCGTGCCGAAGCGCGTCGTCACCTTCGTCTGCGACAGCGGCAACAAGTATCTGTCGAAAGTGTTCGACGACTTCTGGTTGGCCGAACAGGGCCTTGCCGAGCAGGAGCAGCATGGCGATTTGCGCGATCTGGTGATGCGCTCGCATCGCACCGGCGACACCGTGTATGTCGGCCCCGACGAAAGCCTGCTCAACGCCTATGGCCGCATGCGCCGCTCGGATGTTTCGCAGCTGCCGGTGCTGGACGAGGGCAAGCTCGTCGGCATCATCGACGAAAGCGATATCCTGGCCAAGGTCGAAGGCCCCTATGACAGCCGCTGGGACCGCTTCAAGGCCCCGGTCAGTACGGCCATGACCTCTACCCTGCACACGCTGCAGGCCAGCCAGACGCTGGATGCGCTGCTGCCGGTGTTCGACCGCAACGAGGTCGCTATCGTCTTCGATGGCGACGAATTCATTGGCCTGATAACCCGTATCGACCTGATCAACCATCTGAGGCGCGCCCGATGACCGTCAAAGCCACCGTATCGGGCAGGAACCGCCTCGCCTTCTCGACGCGCACCATCCATGGCGGCCAGAGCCACGACCCGACGACGGGCGCGGTGATGGTGCCGATCTACGCGACCTCGACCTATGGCCAGCAGAGCCCGGGCGTGCACAAGGGTTTTGAATATGCCCGCAGCCAGAACCCGACCCGCTTTGCCTTCGAGCGCGCTGTGGCCGACCTCGAAAGCGGCACAGCCGCCTTCGCCTTCGCTTCGGGGCTGGCGGCGATCGCCACTATTTTCGAACTGCTCGATTCCGGCGCCCACATCGTCGCCACCGACGACATCTATGGCGGCACGTTTCGGCTGCTTGAGCGGGTGCGCAAGCGCTCGGCCAACCTCCAGGTCGACTTCGTTGACTTCACTGATCTTGCCGCGGTCGAAGCGGCGATCCGCCCGGAAACCAAGCTGCTCTGGGTCGAGACGCCGACCAATCCACTGCTGCGTGTCGTCGATCTCGAAGGCGTCGCGGCATTGGCCAGGCGCAAAGGCGTGCTGTCGGTCGCCGACAACACTTTCTGCAGCCCCTATCTGCAGCGGCCGCTGGAGCTCGGCATCGATATCGTTGTTCACTCGACGACGAAATACCTCAACGGCCATTCCGACATGGTCGGCGGCGTCGCCGTGGTCGGCGACAACAAGGATCTCGCCGATCGGCTGAAGTTCCTGCAGAACGCCATCGGCGCCATTTCCGGGCCATTCGACAGTTTCCTGGCGCTGCGCGGCCTGAAGACGCTGGCGCTGAGGATGGAGCGTCATTCGTCGAACGGCCAGAAGATCGCGCACTGGCTGGAAAGCCGCCCCGACATCCGCCGTGTTATCTATCCCGGCCTGCCCAGCCATCCGCAGCACGCCATCGCCAGGCGGCAGATGCACGCCTTCGGCGGCATGATCACCATCGAGCTCGACCGCGACCTCGCCGGCACCAAGCGCTTCCTCGAGCACACGCAACTGTTCACGCTGGCCGAAAGCCTCGGCGGCGTCGAAAGCCTGATCGAGCACCCCGCACTGATGACGCACGGCTCGATCCCGGCGAAAAAACGCGCGGAGATCGGGATATCCGATTCGCTGGTGCGCTTGTCGGCCGGCATCGAGGATGGCGACGATCTGATTGCGGATCTGGATCAGGCGCTGGCGAGTTGAGCCCGGTAACAAGAAACCTTGCGAGACGTCGGCAGGACAGAGGGGGTGAAGGATCACCGACAAGCGACAATTGTTCTGTGTCGCGCCCCGCACGCTATTCCGTTGACCCAGGCCAATTCTGCCTGAATTGTAGCGACCCGATCCTCCCGGCTCCGGAAGCTATGAACAACCGACAACGCAACCAACCGACGGCAAGCGAAGCCCCTCTCACCTTCGCCGTCCTGGTCTTCCCTGGCTTTCCGATGATGGCGTTCAGCTCGGTGATCGAGCCGCTCCGCGCCGCCAACGTGCTGGCGAAGCGGAACTGCTATCGCTGGATAATCGTCGGCGCCACCGAAGGCCCGGTCGAGGCTTCTAATGGCGTCGTCATCCAGCCCGGCTTTGCCGCCCATGACGCGCCGAAGGTCGATCGTGTCGTCGTCTGCTCGGGCGGCGATGCCGATCATCTCGTCGCGCACGATGCGGTGAGCTGGATCCGCAGGAGCCTGCGCGGCGGCGCCCATATCGGCGCGGTGGCGGATGCCGCCTTCTTCCTGGCTCGGGCCGGCCTGCTCGACGGCCATGCCTGCACCTTGCACTGGACCAGCCAGGGGGCTTTCATCGAAGCGTTTCCGGATATCGAGCTCAGGCGCGATCTCTATGTCATCGACCGCAAGCGCTTCACCTCGGCCGGCGGCGTCGGCAGTCTCGACATGATGCTGGAGATCATCACCAACGATTATGGCGCCGAGCTTGCGGCCGGCGTCGCCGAATGGTTCGTGCACAGCCCGCTGCGCTCCAGCGTCGACCGCAAGCTGATGCCGCTCAGGCTGCGGACCGGCGTGCAGAACGAACTGGTGCTGTCGGCCATCGCCATCATGGAGGATGCGGTCGAAGAGCGGCTCGGCATGGCGGAACTGGCCAACAAGCTCGGCGTCTCCTCCGATAAGCTCGAACGCAATTTCCGCTCCGAACTCAGCATCTCGCCCAACGGCTACTACCGCCGTCTGCGCCTCAAGCGCGCCGCCGACCTGCTGGCGCATTCGACGCTGATGGTGCGCGACGTGGCGCTGGCCTGCGGCTTCGCCTCGATGTCGAGCTTTGCCCGCGCGTTCCGGGAGGAGCATGGCCACGCGCCGAAGGTGATGAGGAGGCACTAGCGGCGTTAATCGCTCCACGCTGAGTTCCCGCCCACCCCCCTCTGGCCTGCCGGCCATCTCCCCCTCAAGGGGGGAGATTGGTAGCTTCGCAAGCAAAGCTCACTCGACAACTTTGGAGATTGGCGAAAGCTGAAGTGACGTCCAATCTCCCCACCTGAGGGGGAGATGGCCGGCAGGCCAGAGGGGGGTGCTGTCCGGCCAGCCTGTCTACGGCATCCAGCACAACATTTGCGGTTTTCCGCACAACGCCCGCACGTCCTTTGCTCCATGGTCTCGCTTCCAGGAGGCACCCATGAGCATCGTCGTTTTCGACCCCGACAGCACCGAGGACGTTGACTTCAAGGACCGCATGCGGCATCCGGCTGCGGCCGATCCGGCCGGCGGCATGTGGTTGTCGGATACCGAGCCGTCCTTCATCAATGCCGACGCGCTGCGCAAGGGGCGACTGGTCAAGCTGCGCGCGTGGATGCGCGAGGCCGGCTATGGCGGCGTCGTGCTGTTCGACCCCTACAACCAGCGCTACGCCACCGGCTCGCGCAACATGTTCGGCTATTTCCTGCGCAACTCGACGCGCTACTTCTTCATCCCGACCGAAGGGCCGATCGTGTTGTTCGAATATCCGCAGAGCTACCATGTCTCGATGGTGCTCGACACGATCGACGAGGCGCGGCCGTCGAAGCTGGTCTGGTCTTCGGTGTCGGGCCGTGACGACGAAACAGCCGGCCCGTTCGCCGATGAGATCGCCGAATTGCTCAAGGCGCATGGCGGCGGCTCGATGAAGCTCGGGCTCGACCGCTGCAGCCATCTGCAGGCACTGGCGTTGGAAAAGCGCGGCTGCGACGTCCGGGATTGCCAGGGCGAGATTTTGGCGGTGCGCGCGGTCAAGACGCCAGAGGAAGTAAAATGCCTGCAGGTGTCGATGGCTGGCGCCGAGGCTGCGGTCTGTGCGGTGCGCGAGGCGATCAAGCCCGGCGTATCCGAAAACGAGTTGTTCGCCATCATGTATGGCGAGGTGATCCGCCAGGGCGGCGAATTCATCGAAACCCGTTTGCTGACCTCGGGCCAGCGCACCAACCCATGGTTCAATGAGGCGAGCGGCCGCAAGATCAGGCCGGGCGAACTTCTGGCGCTCGATACCGACACGATCGGCTGCTACGGCTATTATTCGGACTTTTCGCGCACCTTCCGCTGCGGCCCGGGCAAGCCGACCGATTATCAGAGATCGCTCTACCGCATGGCGCACGATCAGGTTCAGCACAACATCGGGGTCGTCAAGCCGGGCATGGCGTTTCGCGAGATTGCCGAAAAGGCCTGGAAGATCCCGGACCGCTTCGTCGACCAGCGCTACACCTCGGTCATGCACGGCGTCGGCATGCATGGCGAGACGCCGTTCATCGCGCATGCCATGGATTACGAGACCTATGGCCGCGACGGTGTCATCGTGCCCGGCATGGTGGTCAGCGTCGAAAGCTATATCGGCGAAAAGGGCGGCCGCGAGGGCGTCAAGCTGGAGGACGAGATCCTGATCACCGAGACCGGCACCGAACTCCTGTCGCGCTTTCCCTATGAGGACGATTTCCTTGACAGGCACGTTTGAGTGCTGACAGGCAGTTTTGCATGAAAAGCCCGATCTCGATCAAGCGCGGCAAGGCGGCGGCGGTGTTCATCGATCTCCAGGAGGAGCATCGGCGGGACAAGCGCTATCTGGTCGAAGGCTATGGCGACATTCTCGCCAACGTCCAGCGGCTGCAGCAGGCGGCTCGGGCCAACAATGTGCCCCTGTACCACTGGGCCTATATCGTCGATCTCGCCGCGGCACGGCCGTTCCACCCGGTCGAGGCCAACGGCAAGTCGGCGTTTTCCGACAAGGACGATCCACTGACGGCGATCTGTCCGGAAGTGGGCCCGGCGACAGGCGAGACGATGCTGGTCAAGACCGATGCCAGCGCCTTCCGCGCGGGGCCTGCCGCCGAGCGGCTGAAGGCCGATGGCGTCGAGTGGCTGGTCGTTGCCGGCGTCTGGACCGAGGCCTGCATCGATGCCACCGTAAAGGACGCGGTGGCGCTCGGGTTTCGCGTGCTGCTGGTCAAGGATGCCTGCGGCAGCGGCAGCACGGCGATGCATCAGACGGCCATTCTCAATCTCGCCAACCGGCTCTATGGCGGCGCCGTCACCACCACCGACGGCGCCTGTCGGCTGCTGGCCGGCGAGACGGTCGAAGCCTGGCAGGTCGAGGGCTCGGTGCCATTGCGCTTCAGCTACGAAAACGCCGCCCGCCTCTACGCCGAGCTCTGAGCGGGACCGCGCCGCGATGATCACCGAGGCCGATCGACCAGAAACGACAGAGCGCGGAAAATACCAAACGCTGCTCGATCCGGAGCTGTGGGCCTATATCGACCGGGTCAATGAGTCGTATCCGCCCGAGATCGTCTACATGCCGATCGACGGGCAGCGGGCGGTCTATGACGCCATGTGCCGGGCGTTCCGCGAGCCCTATCCGTCCGGTGTCAAGGCCAGCGACAGCGCGGTTCCTGCCATTGACCATGCGATCCCGGTCCGGCGTTACCAGATGGCGGGCACGGCGCCACAAGCGATGGTCGTCTATTATCACGGCGGCGGCTTCGTCCTTGGCGGGCTCGACAGCCATGACGACATCTGCGCCGAGATTTGCGCCGGCACTGGCTTTCCCGTTCTGTCCGCAGACTACCGGCTGGCGCCCGAGCATCTGCATCCGGCGGCCTTCGAGGATGCGCTGGCCGTATTCGAATGGGCTGCGGCGACGACCGGCCTGCCGCTCGTACTCTGCGGTGAGAGTGCCGGCGGCAATCTTGCTGCCGCAGTGGCGCAGGCGACACGCCGCCATCCTCGCCATGCGATCGGCCAGGTGCTGATTTATCCCGAGCTCGGCGGTGACGAGCTAGACGGCCCCGAGCTGGACAGCAAAGAGCGCGCCGGCTCCTATGTCGAGCACGCAGAGGCGCCACTGCTGACATTGCGCGACGTCGAATTCTATCGGCATATCCGGGCAGGGAAGGGGCAGTCGCCGGAAGACCCGACATTTTCGCCGCTCGGCGATACGGACTTCTCTGGCCTGCCGCCGACCGTCGTCATCACTGCCGAATGCGACCCGCTGTCGGCTGACGGCAAGGCCTATCGCGATCGCATCCTTGCCGCCGGCGGCAAGGCATGGTGGCGCGAAGAGCCGCGGCTGGTGCACAGCTTCCTGCGCGCCCGCAAAACCGTACCGCGCGCCGGCCAGGCGTTTGAGCGCATAATCGCGGCAATAGCCGCGCTGGGCGGAGGTGATTGGCCTGAGTGACGCGGACCGTCCTCCAATCTCCACTGTCGCGGAACAGCGCACAACAACTGCGGAAACCCGAACACTGCTTCGGTCAGGCCAGCCCTATCATCACGCCACGTAAGGAGCCCGCATCCGCGATGCGCCGGCCCGACAGGGAGGATTTACGATGAAGTTCATGCTGACCGACCGGAAATTGCATCCGCAGGCGGAGCCCGTCGCCGATGGCTTCAAGAAAGGCCAGATGAACCGGCGCGAATATCTCGCCACCATGGCTGCGCTCGGCGTCAGCGCTGCCGGCGCGCTGGCGCTGGGCGGGCTTGCGCCGTCACCGGCCAGGGCCGAGGAACCGAAGCGCGGCGGCATCTTGCGTGTCGCCATGAACGTCAAGGGCTGGAAGGATCCGCGCACTTTCGACGGCGTCGAGATGTCCAACGTCGCCCGCCAGTGCAACGAATATCTGGTGCGCTGGAAGCGCGACTTCACCTTCGAGCCATGGCTGCTCGAGAGCTGGGAAACCAGCGACGACGCCCGCGTGCTGACGCTGCATGTCCGCAAGGGCATCACCTGGTCGAACGGCGACACCTTCAACGCCGACGACGTGATCCACAATCTGACGCGCTGGTGCGATGCGTCCGTCGCCGGCAATTCGGTCGCCGCGCGCATGGGCGCACTGGTCAACGCCGATACCAAGAAGGCCGTCGACGGCGGCATCGAGCGCGTCGACGATTTCATCGTCCGGCTCAATCTGCCCAAGCCCGACATTTCGCTGATCGCCGGCATGGCCGACTATCCGGCGCTGATCATGCACCGCAGCTATGAAGGCGACGGCGATCCGCTGAAGGCATTGGCGATCACTACCGGGCCTTGCGAACTCGTCGCATGGGACGCCGAGGTCGGCGCCGAAGTCCGCCGTAAGGACAAGCCATGGTGGAAGGGCGACTTCTACCTCGACGGCATCAAATGGGTCGACTACGGCTCCGATCCCAACGCCATGCTGTCGGCCTTCGAATCGGGCGAGATCGACACCGACCATGAAACCGCCTCCGACACGGTTGCGCAGACCGACTCCATGGGCCTGAGCAATTCGGAAATCGCCACCGGCTCGACCATCGTCGCGCGTTTCAACATCGGCAATCCGCCCTATGACGACATCAAGGTGCGCCGCGCCGCCCAGCTCGCGGTCGACAACGCCGCCGTGCTGAAGATCGGCATGGACAATCGCGGTAAGCCTGCCGAGAACCATCACGTCGGGCCGATGCATCCCGAATATGCCGATATCGGCCCGGCCGTCCGCAACACCGATCAAGCCAAGGCCCTGCTCGCCGAGGCCGGCAAGGCCGACCACGAATATGAACTCATCTCGGTCGACGTCGACTGGCAGAAGAGCACCGGCGACGCCATCGCCGCGCAGATGCGCGAGGCCGGGCTGAAGATCAAGCGCACTGTGCTGCCGGCCGCGACGTTCTGGAACGATTGGAGCAAATATCCCTTCTCCTGCACGGAATGGCTCGGCCGGCCGCTCGGCGTCCAGGTGCTGGCGCTCGCTTATAAGTCTGGCGCCGCGTGGAACGAGAGCGCCTATGCCAATCCGGAGTTCGACACTCTGCTCGACAAGGCCCTAGCGATGCCTGATCCCGGCGCCCGCAAGGAGCTCATGGCCAAGATCGAACAGAATCTGCGCGATTCCGGCGTTATCATCCAGCCCTACTGGCGCTCGGTTTACCGCACCTACCGCAAGGGCGTCCATGGCTGCGAGCAGCACCAGTCGCTCGAGCAGCATTTCGAGAAGGTCTGGCTCGATGCCTAGTCTCGCCGCTCGAAAGAAAGGCCGGCGTTAGCCCGTCGCGCCCGTCGCTGAAATCTCCTGCCCGAGCCGCACCGTTTCCCGGATCAGCAGGTCAAGATCGTCGCGACGGGTGCGGTGGTTGTTGATCGCCACCCTGAGGCAATGCTGGCCATGCACTGTCGTGTCGGAAATGGCGGCGATGCCTTCTTCCTGCAGCCTCAGCATGATCTCGGTGTTGAGCGCCTTCTGCCTCTCTCCCGTCTGCCCGTCGCCGCGGTGGCGAAAACAAACGATGTTAATGTTCACCGGTGCCACCAGTTCGAGAGCCGGTTCCGCCTCGATCAGCGCGCTGAGATGATGTCCCTGCGCAATGTTCTGATCGATCAGCCGGCCGAACTTTTCGATGCCGTGCTCTCTCAGCGCCATCCACACCTTCAGCGCGCGGAAACCGCGTGACGTCTGCAAGCCGAAATCGTGCAGCCAGTGGCCGGAGGCGAGTCCGCGCGGGGTCGATTCCAGATATTCCGGCGTCACCGCGAACGTGCCGCGATGCGCGGAGGCATCCCTGATCAGCGCGCAGCCGACCTCGAATGGCGCGTGCAGCCATTTGTGCGGATCGAGCGCGATTGAGTGGGCGCGTTCAATGCCGGCAACGCGATGCGAATTGTCCGGCGCAATCGCAAGCAGGGCGCCGATGCACCCGTCGACATGGAACCACAGATCCTCTTGTGACGCCAGGTCTGCCAGCGCTTGCAGATCGTCGATCGCGCCGGTGTTCACCGTGCCGGCCGTGCCGATCACGCAGGCCGGCTTGAAGCCCGCGTTACGGTCCTCGACAATCGCCGCCCGCAACGCAGCGATGTCGATGCGCAGCCCCGCATCGCTCGGGATGCGACGCAGTGCCCGGTTGCCGAGGCCGAGCGCCTCCATCGCCTTGCGATGGCAGGAGTGAAGCTGGTCGGAGCCATAGAAACGCAGTGGCTTGTCGATGCCGGCAACCCCGTGCTCGCGTATGTCGATGCCCGCCTTGGCGTTGCGCGCCACGGTCAGCCCGATGATGTTGGCCATCGAGCCGCCGCTGACCAGCGTGCCGCTGGCCGATTGCGGAAAGCCCATCATTTCCTTGCACCAGTCGACGACCTGGTTGTCCATCAACGCGGCGGCATGGTTGCCGCCGCCGAGATTGGAGCCCTGGATCGCCGCCAGGAAATCGCCGAGCGCGCCGGTGAAATTGCTAGACCCCATATACCAGGACCAGAAGCGCGGATGGATGTTGCCCATCGGATAGGGCATCAGCTTCCCTGTGACGTCGCCGTAGATTTCGGCCAGCGGAGCCGGCGAACGCGGCAGCGGCGCCGTGAAGAAAGTCCTCACATCAACCGGCATCTCCTGCCACACCGGACGCTCTCTGACATCGCGCAGGTAAGCGACGGCATCGTCGACGATCCGATGCGACAGGACCTGCACGTCGGCCCAGTTCGAGGGGTCAAGCGTTTCCTCGGTGGCCGTGATGGCCAATCCAGGCCTCGTGTCCATACAGGCCGCTCCCGATGTGCCGCCGTCACGCCGGAAACTGGCAGCCGGGCGTCGACTGCGAAAGCGCAGTCTCCTCGGCGTCCATCTCGGCTTCGATGCCGTCGAACAGCGGTGTCGTCATGTAGCGTTCGCCAGTATCGGGCAGCATGCACAGGATCACCGAGCCGGGCGCCGCCTTTTCCGCGATCTGCCGCGCCACAGCGAAGGTCGCTCCGCCGGAGATGCCGGTGAAAATCCCTTCCTTCTGCGCCAGCGCCTTGGCCCATTTCATGCCCTCGGGCCCGGCAATCGGCACCACCTCGTCATAGAGGCTGGCGTCGATCGCCTCTTGCAGCACGTCCGGAATGAAGTCGGGCGTCCAGCCCTGGATCGGATGCGGCTCGAAGGCCGGATGGCTGGCGGCAGGCGCGCCACCGGCGCCGCGCTGCTGCGGCTTACCGCTGCCGATCAGCTGCGCGTTGGCCGGTTCGGCGAGCACGATCCGGGTCTCCGGACGCTCCTGCCGCAGCACGCGCCCGACGCCGACGACGGTGCCGCCCGTGCCATAGCCGGTGACGAAGCAGTCGAGCCGCGAGCCGGCGAAATCGTTGATGATCTCGCGCGCCGTCGTCGCCTCGTGAATGGCGGCGTTGGCCTTGGTTTCGAACTGGCGGGCCAAAAACCAGCCATTGGCTTCGGCCAGCTCCACCGCCTTCTTGTACATGCCAAAACCCTTCTGGGCGCGTGGCGTCAGCACCACCTTGGCGCCCAGCATGCGCATCAGCTTGCGGCGTTCGATGGAAAAACTGTCGGCCATCGTCACCACCAGCGGATAGCCCTTTTGGGCGCAGACCATGGCAAGGCCGATTCCGGTGTTGCCGCTGGTCGCCTCGACCACGGTCTGGCCCGGCGTCAAGGCGCCGCTGCGCTCGCCTTCCTCGATGATGTTGAGCGCCAGCCGGTCCTTCACCGAGGCGGCGGGATTGAAGAACTCGGCCTTCACATAGATCGTCGCATGATCCGGTCCGAGATTGTTGATGCGGATCACCGGCGTATCGCCGACCGTGTCGAGAATGCTGTCGAACAGGCGGCCGCGCCCGGCGGTGGTTCTGATTTTCTGTTGATGCAACATGTCGATCTCCTCGCTTCGTCGTTGTCTCTTGTCGTCACGGGCCGGTTACAGACCGGTGGCTTGGGCGGCGAGGTTTCGAGACCTTGCCGCACTACATTTGCCTCCCGGCAATGTGGCCATGGCGGCATCCGGCGCGGAAATTCGCCGCCGGATGCACCGTGTCGCGTTTGGTGATAAAACAAAGGCCGACTGGCCAGCGTGGGAGCAGGCGTGGAAACGCACGTGGAATCCACCCGATCGGGCCTCGACGGCGAGGTGACCGGCCTTTCCGTGCGCCTGCTCGGCCCGCTGACGATCGCACGCAACGGCATCATCATCCAGCTCCCAAAATCGCGCAAGCTGCGTGCGCTGCTCGCCTATTTGGCGCTGGCGCCGCATCCGGTCGGCCGCAGCCGGCTCTGCGAGCTTTTGTGGGACGTGCCGAACGACCCGCGCGGCGAACTCCGCTGGTGCCTCAGCAAGCTTCGAGGCGTTCTCGACGAATCCGATCGGAGCAGGATCGAGGCACAGGGCGACACGGTCGCGCTCGACCTGAACGGTGTATCCGTGGATGCCGTGGAGATTGCCTCCGCCGCGACGAAGGGAATAGAGACGCTCGAGCTCGAACGCCTGCTGGCGCTTTCCCGGCTGTTCGCTGGCGATTTCCTCGACGGGCTGGAGATCGACCGCAGCCCGCATTTCAACAGCTGGTTGACCGCTCAGCGCCGCCGCTTCAGCTCATGCCACGCGGCGGTGCTGCAACAGCTTGTCGAGCGTCTCCCCAGCGATTCCGATGACGTGTCCGCGCACCTCGAAAAATGGCTGGAGCTCGCTCCGTTCGACGGCCGTGTGCATCTGGCCTTGCTGACGAGGCTCGCCCAGCGCGGCCAGTTCGGCGCGGCCGAGGAGCATATTGCGGCCGCCGCACGGCACTTCCAGTCCGAAGATCTGGATTTCGGACCCGTTCGCGACGCATGGCGGACAATCCGCTGTCAGCACGGCGCGTCATCATGGGTGCAGCCGGCCGTTCCGCTCTCGGTACCTCCTATCATGCTTGCCGATCCCAACGCCGCAACGTCGCGCAAGGCTTCGCTTGCGGTGATGCCGTTTATTGAACAGGCCGGCATCGGCGGCGTTCCTGGTGGCCCTCGCGGAGGGATTGCCGACGGCCTGACCCACGACATCATCACCCGCCTGGCCAAGCTCAGGGATTTCTTCGTCATCGCGCGCGGCTCGGTGTTTGCCTTGGCGGAGAAAAACATCGCGCCCGAAGATGCCGGGCGGCGGCTCAACGTCGACTATGTCGCCACGGGCATGGTGCGCTGCCAGGCGGGCCGCGTCACCGTTGCTGTCGAGCTGGTCGAAGTGCGCACCGCCAGGATAGTCTGGGCCGAGACGTTCGAGCGCAAGCCGGACGACATCTTTGCCGTGCTCGATGATATCGGCAACAGCATCGTCTCGTCGATCTCGGCCGAGATCGAGACGGTCGAGCGCAACCGCGCCATGCTGAAGGCGCCCAATTCGCTGAACGCCTGGGAGGCCTATCACCGCGGCCTGTGGCACATGTACCGCTTCACCCGCGCGGAAAACGAGCAGGCCCGGCATTTCTTCGACCTGGCCTTGAAGCTCGATCCTACCTTCGCCCGCGCTTATGCCGGGCTCTCCTTCACTCATTGGCAAAATGCCTTCCAGCGCTGGGGCGACCGCGATCAGGAGAGCGCCATGGCCTTCGAGGCAGCCGGCCAGAGCCTTCTCGTCGATGATCACAATCCGGCCGCGCATTGGGCCATGGGGCGGGCGCTGTGGCTGCGCGGCGAGCAGGACGGCTCCCTCATCGAGCTGGAACGCGCCGTCGACCTCAGCCCTAATTTCGCGCTTGGCCACTATGCCCTGTCTTTCGTCCACTCGCAGTCCGGCGACCCGAAGGCCGCGATCGGCTCATCCGACCATTCCAGGCATCTGAGCCCCTTCGATCCGCTGCTGTTCGGCATGCTGGGCGCCAGGGCGATGTCGCATGTCCGGCTCGGCCAGTTTGACGAAGCCGCCGAATGGGCGCTGAAAGCAGCCGCGCGTCCCAACGCCCATGCCATCATCCTGGCAATCGCCGCGCATTGCCTTGCGCTGGCGGGACGGCTGGACGAGGGTCAAGGTTTCGCCGCCGCGTTGCGCAAGACGCTGCCGAACTACTGCGCCGATGATTTCATCGGCACCTTCCGCTTCGAGCCGGACGCCGAGGCGCTGTTCCGGCAAGGCGCCAAGCGGATCGGGCTGAGGTGAAGCAGGCGCGGTTAGCCCGGGTTCTCTAAACCGCTCATCGCGGCTGGCCGCCCCCAAACATCGTCATGTCCGCAGCCCAAGGCGCCAATGGTCAGATCGGTCGCAAAATTCGTCGACCGGAGCGGGTCAGACGGGCTCAACGGATTTGACATTGCCGTCGGTATCCACGAGGCAGCTTGTCTTCTTGCCGCTGGCATCGAGTTCGACCTGGTAGGTCTTGGAATCGAGCTTGCTTGATGAAACCGGAAGTATCTTGGTGCTGTCGACGCCGCTGGCCTTGGCGACCGCATTGGCGCAAAGCAGCTGAAGGTCCGCCGGCGCCGTTTCGACCTTGGTCCTGGACATCTGGTCCTGCGGCGGCGGCGATGGCGCGCTGACGCAAGCGCCAAGGGCTCCAGCCAGGAATCCAATTGCTGTCGCCCGAATCGAAGTTCTCACTGCATTTTTTGCCGACATTGCTTGTCCCTCTCCGAATGCCCTCACACGCCTTTGTAAAGTGCCGCCCCCTGCATGAGGACGATGACCTTGGCCCCGACCTTGACGCGGGATGCGAGATCGACGATGTCGTCGTTCCTCATCCGGATACATCCCGACGACACGTCGAGCCCGATCGTCCAGGGCTCCGGGGTGCCGTGTATCCGGTAGATCGTGTCCTGGTCGCGCTCATAGAGGTAGAGCGCCCTTGCGCCGAGCGGGTTGTCCGGCCCCCCCTTCATGCCTCCGGCATATTTCACCGCCTTTGGATCGCGAGCGACCATTTCGGCCGGAGGTGTCCAGGTCGGCCACTCCGCCATACGGCCGACGCGCACGATGCCGGCCCAGCCAAACCCCTCCCGGCCCACGCCGATACCATAGCGCATGGCCTGCTGACCCGGCTGCACAAGGTAGAGAAAGTGCTGGTTGCCATCGATGATGATCGTGCCCGGCACTTCCGCGGTGCGGAACTTGACCATCTGCGGACGAAATGCCTCGGGCACTTCATTATGCGCGGCATAGTATTTGCGCGCCTTGGTGCGATCGTAGTCCACCCATTTGTGGGTTTTCGGGTCAAAAACCTGTGTTCCCGCAGCCACCGCCGCCACCGCGACAAGACCGAACGCTACCGCGACAATTGTTGCAAGGGAGCTCCGCTGGAGAGTGGCGCGCCCCACGGTCATCAGATTTCGGGTCATGGATTTGCCCACCCCTGCACCCGGGCGCCTTGTGCGGCAACCCATTGTTTGGCGTATTCGTAAGGATCCTGACGCTCCACCTGGAGCGCATAACTCATCTTGGTGATTTCCTCGGGCTTCAGCTCGACCCGTTCCAGGAACGCCACCACCTTCGGATATTTTGTGCGCAGCGAGGTGGCGTAGGCGATATGGAAATGGGCGGTATCCCATGACACCGGCGCACTGGACTTCGAGACCCAGAGCGGGTCCTCTGACGGCAGTACGATCTTCCACCTTGCCGGATCGAAGGGCGGCTCGGTAAGCCGGACAATGTCGTGCAGCTCAAAGACGTAGTGCGGCGCGTAGCAGGCAAACACCATTGGATGATCCGTGGCGACCGCGGCATCGACAGCCGCCATTCCGGCATCCTCGGGCGTCTCCAGCAAGGTCATTGTCTTGGCATAACCATAGCTGTTGGCGCGGACGCGCTCGATAGCGGTTGAGGACCAACCCTCAGCGCCTATCCAGAGTTCGCCACGCCCGTCACCGTCGGTATCCAGCGCGGCGGTTTTCTTCGGGTCGCTGAGATCCGAAACGTCGTGAATTCCAAATTTGTCGGCTGCTTCACGCGTCGCGCATATGCCTTGCCAGGCCGGCACGCCAATGGGGCTGATGGCCACCGTGCCGGCACCGTCCACATACTTCTTCACCAGATTGTCGAGGTTGGGCAGCCAGATTTCGGGATGAATATCCACCTCACCCGAATTGAGGCCGGCAAAGGCGATAAGCGTCCCCATCTCGCGCACGTCGGCATCAAGCCCGAAATTTTCCTTCAGGCTGACCTTGAGGATGTTTGCCGTGGCCTGGCCCGACGGCCAGTTCGGCATCGCAATGACGAGATCAGCCGCGTGGACCGGGATGTTTAGCGCCAGCATCGTCAACGCTGCCAGCGACATTTGCCGCAGGCACTGCCGAAATCGGTTGTGCATCTCTTCCCCCCTCGCTTCGGTGCTGAAATGAACCGGGACGGGAACAAACTGTCGCGGCAAGCACCGGGTTGTGACACCAGCCCCATCTTCCGACGGGCAACTGCTGAAGGTGTGGCAGTGCGTTAGCCAAAGAGAGCGCCTTCACGTGCCTCCCCTGCACGCTACCCGATGACAATCCGACTGGGAAGATGCTCACAACGCGGCCGCGGCGCCCCCACTGCGCCTCTATGCGGCACGCCGCAGCGTTGAAAAAGTCGAATGATTGAGCGGCGTTTCTTTCGGCCTGCGCAACGGCTTGGCTGGATTCGAAAAAAATACCACAATAGATTCGGATTATAGCGATCATATAAGAAGCGATGCCGTCGCGCTATTTTACAAGGCTGTGCGAAAATTCGCAATAACATATGAAACTACTTGCAATAACACGAGATAAAGAGGAATGAAGCTAAGAGCGTATTCCGCACACTTGCTTCCGATCATATTTCAGAATCTGCTAAGATAGCCGGCGCTGGTTCCGAATTATTAAGCATTTACAAAATTCATCCCCGCAATATTGGGTTTTTCCTTGCCGCAGGCCGAATCGGATGCAACTTTTTAGAAGCACAGCCGCGTCAGCGGATTGTTGAAGCATGCTTGGGCGGACGGGGCACTAAGCATGGAGAGGAATATTGACATTCGCTAATGCGGCGGCCCCCGCTGGGAGCGTTCCCTCCCACGTAAGAGATTACGGCAACCGTCGACTAAGTCGTCGAATGCATCGCCCACAGCCTGGCTCTCGTTCGATGGCTGGCGAAGCTTTGCCCTCCTCCGATTGGCGCCAGCCTTCGCGGCAAAAGCGGCGATCGCCGCCTGCAATGGCCTTCCGATATGGACGATGTCCGCCGCCAGCCAGTCGGAGGAATGAATCATGAAACTCGTAATCTGTGCGGCCTTGGCCACTGCTTTGATGGCAATCTTCGGTTGTACCACCGACGACTACGATGGTTGTCGCGGAAAGGGCTGCCTGGTTGATCGGTCCCATAAAGGGAGCCGGAAGATAGACGACCGGCCGCAGTTCGACAGGAACGGCAATCCCAACTTCGATGCCAGGGGCCGTTACATCGGCTGCCATGGGCTCGGATGTAAAGTCGACGATCCTGATGACGGGGATCAAAGCATCGACGACAGGCCGCAGTACGACAAGGAAGGCAATCCGAACTTCGATACGCAAGGCAACTACCAAGGCTGCCGCGGCATCGGCTGCGAGGTCGATACACCGGACGATGACAACTCATCGGACGACGACGATTCCGATTAGTGGACCCTCCAATCCGAACGAAGAGGATGCCCTCATGTTTGAATCCAACGGTCTTATCCCGCGATGTGCCAAAATCGTGATGATCGGCCTCATGGGGTTGGGAATGACGCTGACCTTCGCTTTCGCCGCGAATGGTGCCTGCGACGGCGTAAAGGTCGATGTGACGAAGGCGCGCAAGCAGGAATATGCCCCCCTCGTTGCCTCGGCGTTGGACAACAAGGTCAAGCCAGCTCGGGTGAAGTTCATCACGATCATGGAGAACGGCAACTGGAGCGCCGCCTACGTCTCCACGCCGGTGAGCGACGACGGCGTGATGTTCTTCCAGACGGTCGACGGAAAAAAGCAATTTCGCGACGTGTGGGGCGGCTATGCCGACCCGTCGGAAAAACCTGAACTGGTATCCTGGGCGAAGAAGCTCGGAGCGCCGCAAGATCTGGCAAGGTGTTTTGCCGAGGAAGTTACGGAATGACGGTGATGATCGCTGGAATTGCCGCTGACCGTGGTGCAGGGGGAGAATGATTGGTGAGCGCTCCGGGGCGCCGGGCCTCTGAGGTCGATTCCAATCATCAGCTGCAGGATGTGCAAAATGCAAACTGTTCGAAAGTCCAGACTGATAATGCAGTTCGCCCGTGCATTGGCAACTTCAGTGAAAATGACGGCTGTTGTGAGTGTAGCCGTCCCGCACACGATCAATGTTGCGCATGCCAGCAAATATGATCTGCCGAAACCCTATGTTTCCCGGGCTCTTAACGCGGTTTTGATACCCATCAACCACGCCTCTCGGCACCGCTACCAGATCCCGCCCAAGCTTCGCGGGGTGTATGTCTTGGCCGTTGCACCCCATGGCGTTGCCGCGCGGCAAGGCATCCGGCCGGGTGACGTGCTTGCCACAGTGCGGCATCAACCGATTTCGACGCCGACCGATGTCGACCGACTCGTATGGGCCGCTCTTGCCGTGAGCGCTACCAGTTTTCTGTTTGGCGTGAACCGCGGAACAGAAGTCGCAGATGTCGTCGAGGTCAATACCAACATCACCGTCAACAACTTCAATACCAACATCTCGGTCAACAATATCTCGCAATGGACGAGCGTCGATAACCATGAGGAGTGGACGCAGATCGTCGATCAGTACGACGACGAGATGGAGACAAGCCTCGAAGACACAAGCTATCGCGAAGACGACTCGCTGCCCGGCGACACCAGTCCAGACGTAACTCCTCCCGATGCTGATGACGATTCCGACGATAACAACGCGGACACCGATGGCGATAGCTCGGACGACAGCACCGACGGCGACAGTTCCAATGATCAGGACGATTCGAGCGATCAGAATGACGATGATGGTGATGACGACAACAACACCGACAACGATAGCTCGGATGACAATACCGACGACAATAATTCCGGTGATCAGGACGATTCGACCGATCAGAACGAAGATGAAGACTCAACGGCCGGTGATGATGACCAGGACAGCACCGACACCGACGACGATAGCACGAATGACGATGCGTCGGATGACAGTACCGGCGACGCTGACGGATCGGACGATGACGATGCCAACTAGCAGCCGACCGTGCCGGCTGTTCTAAACAGAGGGCAATCGATGAAAACCGCGATACTGACAGTTGCCGTGGTTCTGGCCATGCCAGCTTTCGCCTTTACTCAGGACATGAACAAGTGCGCCGATGCCGAGGATCTGGCCGCCCCGAACGAGTGCGCCGATGCCGCGTTCAAGCAATCCGACAAGAAGCTCAACGAGCTTTACAAGCAGATCGAAGCCCGCCTGAACGACGATGCGGATACCAAGACGCTTCTTGTTCAAGCACAGCGGGGTTGGGTCAAATTTCGCGACGCGGAGTGCAGTTTCCAGACCGCAGGATCGGTCGAAGGAAGCATGACGCCAATGCTCATCGCGCAGTGCATGGACAGCCTGACGCAATCCCGGGTCAAGGACTTCGAGGGTTACCTGAAGTGCCAGGAAGGCGATCCGAGCTGCCGCGTTCCGGCAGCGAACACATCACCTGCCGTATCCCCTGTGGCCGATGAGAACGGCCGGACCGGCCTTGCCCAGGCTACCGGCCCGATATCCATTCCATTGCAACATGTCAGGGAATACGGACTCGACAGTGATGAAGTCATCTATCACAAACTCGGGATCGTGGTGGGCATCAATGGTGCCACGCCTCGTTTGTACGAATTCGACACCGGGTCGGATGAGTTCAACGCGGAGATCGATTCGAGTGTCCCCGGCATAAAGCCGGTGCCCGGCAGCAAGCCTGGAATGTACCCGTATGGAGACGGCACCTATGGAGATTGGGTACAACAGGTCCGTTTCGACAGCCTGTCCTATTACGATCCGGATGATCGCTCAAAGCCTGTCGTAACCCTCGATGGCGACTTCGCCGCTGGTCGGGTGGTGGATTACGTCTACACAAAGGGTTTCGGCGACCTCGAGGATGTGAAATTGACGCAAAAGCCCGTGGGCCACCACGGCGATACGCCGGTCTATGCGGATCTTAATGCGCGCAAGAGCATGCAGAACGGCGAACCCGGTGATTCGACGACGTTTTACGGCGTCTTTGGAGCCGCCGATTTTATCTTTGCGGGAGATCAGACCACTGCCCCCGGCAGTCAAACCCAAAGCGGCTATGTGGTCTCTGCCAATGCAAATCTTGGAAAAAAGAAGACCACACCGGGTTGCGTTCCCTGCCTGGCGCTGAATTTGTCCCCCAGTTTGAGATCCCAGTTTACGGCCCTGATGCCTTGGGGCGAACTGGGTTCTCAGCTTTACGAACATTACCAGAAGAGATTCCCGCAAACAGGCGCGAACGCATCCAATGTGAACGAAGGCTCTTACCGTTATACAATTTCTTTTGACTATATGGGAAAGAAACGTTCGGTTGATTTCAATGGGCCCGTGTTGTTGGATACAGGAACGGCGACTTTTGTCTCCATAACCTCAGAGGGTGTTTTAAATAAGCTTCGATCGAGAGGATTTCAAATCAAGGAATATAGTTCTGATATAACGGACTTAAAATTCTTTGGATTTGACGATAGCTTTAACAACAAGGAATACAGCGATGTCGTTATCGATCGCCAAAGTGATGAGGTTAACGGCAATGGAATTACTATCGGCTTACCCTTCTTTCAGTCCAATTCCGTAATGTATGATCTGGAAAACAAGACGACCGCATATTCACCCTATTTTGTCAGCGCTGGCAACTTTACGACAGACGGGGGTGCCAAGGATCAAGTTCAGCTGAATCGCGCGACCAGCGATGCTGGAAGCAAGGGATGGCTCGGACTGGCCGGCATCGTCTCCGGCGCCGGCGACTTCACGATCGAGAAGGACGCGGACGTGCGCATGACCGGGGGCAATACCTACACCGGCACAACCCATATCGCGGCCGATGGGTGTCTTACCCTGGCCGGGCCGGGCAGCATCGAGCATTCCTCGCGCGTCACGGTCGACGGTGTGCTCAACCTCAATCAAAAAGGAAACCACCTGAAGTCCTGGGGAGTGGCGCACTCCCTCAACGATACGGCCATTCGCAACCTGAACGGCAAAGGCGAGGTCTATCTGGGTGCGGGCAGACTGATCCTGACAAAAGCCAACGGGCAATTTGATGGAACCATAGCGGACTTTGATGACGCCGGCATGAGCGGCGGCCTCGTTGTCGCCGGCGGCAAGCTGACGCTGAGCGGCAAGAACAACTATTCCGGCGTGACGGAAGTCGCGTCAGGGGCGCAGTTGCGCGTGACCGGCTCTTTGGCCGGTGACATTTCAGTCTCGGGATTGCTTGTCGTTGACGGGGAGGTCTCCGGCAAAGTCACGGTCAAGGAAGGCGGCAGGCTGACCGGCTTAGGAAAGCTCGGCAGCGTCACGCTCGCCGATGGTGGCAAAGCCGATCCAATGAAAACCAGATAATAGGAAAGGACAATCGATGAAAACCGCAATACTGACTGCCGCCGTGGTTCTGGCCGTGCCGAATTTCGTACTCGCCCAGGACAAGTGCTACGATGCCGCCAAGGATCAGGCCTCGCTGAATGCGTGCGCCGATGCGGCGTTCAAGAAATCCGACAAGAAGCTCAACGAGCTTTACCAACAGATCGAAGCCCGCCTGAAGGGCGACGCGGATACCAAGAAGCTTCTCGTTCAGGCGCAGCGGGATTGGGACAAATTTCGCGACGCGGAGTGCCGTTTCCAGACCGCGGGAGCGGCCGGAGGAAGCGCAATGCCAATGCTCGCCGCGCAGTGCATGGATAGCCTGGCGCAATCCCGTGTCAAAGCCTTCGAGGGTTACCTGAAATGCGGCAAGCAGGGCGATCCGATGAGTTGTCCCGTTCCGGCCGCGAATTGACACGTCGGTGCCGGGATGAAGACCTTCATCGTATCTGCAGTGCACTTGATAGCTGGGCTGTTGCTGGCGGCAATTGTTCCGGTCGCAAGTGCCGCTGAGATCCCCGAAGGGGATTATTACATCGCGCGAAGCATTCCTACAAAGCGCTCACCGTCTTTGAAGACAGGCATGGCGAGATCGTGCTTGGTCAGTCCGCTCGCAAACCCAAGGATGGTCCCGCGCAGCTATGGACCATCACCAGGGCGACCGGGGAAACGAACGGCGCAACCTATCAGATCCGGTCTCGACGATACGGAACGTATCTTGCTGGGGGCGACGAAGACGAAAACGGGAATACGAGTGTCGTCCTCAAGGACGAGCAGTCCGCTGAGGGGCAGGCATGGCGCTTCAAGCCGCATCTGAACAGCTATGGCATCGAGCTGGATGACAGCGGCACGACGCTCAACGTCAGGGCCAATGAACGTGCGGACGACGCTCAGATCATCGTCTATGACGCCAGCTTGGACGATAACGCCCAGTGGTTGCTTTATCCGGCCGGCAATGGCGACCGACCGGCAGCGGCGTCGGCAGCGGTGTCGGAATTCGACAATCTGAACAAGCGCTATCGCCTCGCTCCGATGCCTGCAGCCACACCCGAGGCCAATAGGCTGAGACGCACGACGCTGATGGACGATCAGCCAAGCGGTGTGTTCGTGAGAAAGGGAGAGGCAGTATCGGTTACGGCCGAAGGCCTGCAGCCTTCCCCCGACGGCTTGATGATCATGATCGGCCCGATGAACAGCTTCTATGACGAAAGACCCCAGGATGACCCGCAATTGGTCATTGCCAAGGAAGGGCGCACCGACTTCACGGCGAAGCGCGACGGGCTGATCCATTTCCGCTACGCCTACAGCGGCTTCAGTGCGGCTCTGCCTCCGATCGACGTGGGCATCGTGCGCGGCGGCAGTTCGATCCCCCTCTACGTCAAGGGAAAAACAAGCTTCGAAGACTGGCGTAAAATGCTCACCGACCTGCCCGGTGCGCCATTCGTCGAGATGATAAGCGAGCGTGTTGCCATTACCGCGACCCGCAAAGTCTATATGAGGGCGCCTCAGGGCGACCCTGCGGAAATTCTCGACACCCTCGAGCAAATTCTAGGCTGGTACGATGCACTATCCGGTCTCGACGGTTCCTCCAAACTTCATCGGGCATCCCGTTTGCGCATGCACTATCAGCAGGACACGGTGACACCGGCGAAGGTCTTCGACGACGGCATATACATGTACGCAGGCAACTATTTTCTGGGTGCCCCCGGCAGCAACATGGGTGATTTGCTGGACGTGAATAAGCTGCGGCAAGCGTGGTCGATCTGGCATGAAACCGGCCATATGTACCAGCAGGAGGATTGGACCTGGGGCGAGATCGTAGAAACTACGGTCAATATCTATTCCCTCAATGCCCAGGCACATTTTGGCCATCCGTCCCGCTTGAAAGAGCGCGATGAGTCTACCGGCAAGACGCCGCTGGATCTGGCGGCGCGATATCTGGCGCGGAAGACGCGCGATTTCGACAATGAAAAACAAATGCGTGCCAGCGCGGATGACGACGATGAGCTTTGGGTGCGGCTGGTCATGTTCGATCAATTGCGCCGGGGTCTCGGCGAGGACTTCTATCCGAAGCTTCACCGATATTACCGCGAGCATCCACTGGACGATGCCAATAAGCAGGATGCGGTCAAGGTACAAACCTTCATCCTGCGTGCCAGTACGGTCGCAAATCAGGACCTGACCCGGTTCTTTTCCGATTGGGGGCTGCACATAGAGCAGGAAACCGCCGACAGATTGAAGCGTTTGAATCCGCCTCCAGCAGATCCTCAACTGTCGCGCGTTGGTCTGAATGTTGTTTCACGGTGAAGCCGGCGGCGAGCGTGATGCGGGAGCCAGACACGAAAGGATGCGGGGGTATCGGCATTGCGTGAGGGCTAAAGGAGGTGGATTGTGAAACGCTATAGATCACTGCCCGCAGTAACGATTGCAGCATCTGCGCTGTTAGCATGTGCTGTGCCGGCGACAGCCCAGGGCGACCTCGGCTTCGACGTCAACGTCACGCTGTCCAAAAAAGCAGCCGCCAAGCTCGCGACTGAAAAGGAAGGGATCGTTGTCCTCGCCTCCTATTACGGTGACCCGAAGCGGAGTGCCGAGAAGCACGCCAACGAAGTCGGCCAGATCGATCTCACGCCGCAGGACGAAGAGGTCGAGATAGCGGGCACAGCGGGCCACGCCCACATCGGCGGCACAAAGGTCGACACGAAGCGTCTCGACTGGCTTGCCGGCCCTCCCGAGGTCAACGTCAACGTTGCATCCGCACGCAAGAGCAGTCCGGACAATCTGCTCAGCTGCGATTTCATCGACGGTCCACTAAGCGATGTCCAAAGGAAGCCTGTGACGCTTCATTGCGGATTGATCGAAGAAAATGTGGACACGAAGTTGAGGCCATAAGGCCTACAAAATCATGCCGCCTCGTTACCTGCGTCAACGCAGATTATCGGCGGCATGACCTGCTTTACTTAAGGAGGTAAAGGTTCTCATGCGCCCATTATTCGCTACCTGTTTCTGCCTGGCCATCATGTCCTTGCCTGCCGCCGCCTACGCCGAGCGCCGTTGTGGCTGGTACTCCAGCCCGACACCCGGCAACCTCGTCCTGACCGACAGTGACGGGGATTGGTGGATCCAGATGCAGGGGCGACCGGATCCCAAAGGCATCGACAATGTGCCGGCCTTTGACGAGCGGCAATTCGTCGAGACCAATGTGCCTGGTTCCGGCCACGGCTACGGATGCGCGTGCATGACCGTCGTAACCAACGCCAAGCAGCAAAAGATCACCAGAATAATCTCGGGCGAAATCCTTCCGCTCGTGCGCTGTCGCAACGACAGATCGCTGCCTAACCCGGACGGATAATTATTGGATACTTATGGGGTACCATGGGCGACAGCGGACATCGGCTCAAGAAAAAGGCCCGGCAAAACCGGGGCTTTTTCTTGGGGTTTCTGAACCTTATCAAAAGTTCGAAACGGGAATTTGGTGCCCAGAAGAGGACTCGAACCTCCACTCCTTGCGGAACACGGACCTGAACCGTGCGCGTCTACCAATTCCGCCATCTGGGCTGGTGCGCGCTCATTAAGCGGGCAAAGGATGAGTGTCAACGCGCTTTTTTGAAAGCCGCGTTCCTTCTCCGGCTCAGTGCTCCAGCACTTCCTTCGACGCTACCGTGGAATCGGCGTTGAGCGTGTAGATGATCGGCACACCGGTGCCGAGCTCGAGCTTGACGATCTCCTCGCCCGACTTGCCGTCCAGCGCCATGATCAGCGCGCGCAGCGAATTGCCGTGCGCCGCCACCAGCACGGTACCGCCGCGCAGCACATGCGGCTGCAGATCGTGCAGGTAATAGGGCCAGACGCGTGCGCCGGTGTCTTTCAGGCTTTCACCGCCGGGCGGCGGCACGTCGTAGGAGCGGCGCCAGATATGCACCTGGTCCTCGCCCCATTTTTTGCGCGCATCATCCTTGTTGAGGCCGGAGAGATCGCCATAGTCGCGCTCGTTCAGCGCCTGGTCGCGGATGGTCTCGAGCCCGCTCTGGCCGACAGCGTCTAGAATGTGCTGACAGGTCTTCTGCGCCCGGATCAGCGACGACGTGAAGGCGATGTCGAATTTCATGCCGCGCGCCCTGAGCTTGGCGCCGGCCGCCTTGGCTTCGGTATGGCCTAGTTCGGTCAGGTCGACGTCGCGCCAGCCGGTAAAAAGGTTCTTCAGGTTCCAATCGCTCTGGCCGTGGCGCACGAGCACGAGAGTTCTCGACATATTTGCTCCTTCAAATTTTTATGGATCAACTGGTCAGGCCGAGCACGTCCCGCATCGAATAGAGGCCCGGCTTGCGGCCGCGCGCCCACAGGGCTGCCTTGACTGCGCCGCGGGCAAAGATCGCCCGGTCCTCGGCATGGTGGGCGAGCGTGATGCGCTCGCCGGTACCGGCCAGCACCACACTGTGGTCGCCGACGACCGAGCCGCCGCGCAAGCTGGCGAAACCGATCGAGCCTGCCTTGCGCACGCCGGTATGACCGTCGCGCGACCGCACGCTGTTCCCGTCAAGGTCGATGCCGCGCCCATTAGCGGCGGCTTCGCCGAGCAGCAGCGCCGTTCCCGACGGCGCGTCGACCTTGTGCCGGTGATGCATTTCCAGGATCTCGATGTCGAAATCGTCGGCATCGAGCGCGCGCGCCGCCTGCTCCACCAGCACCGCCAGCAGATTGACGCCGAGGCTCATATTGCCTGACTTGACGATCGTCGCGTGCCGCGCGGCGGCCGCGATCCTGGCGTTGTCTTCGGCCGAACAGCCGGTGGTGCCGATGATGTGGGCGATGCGCGCCTGCGCCGCGTAGCCGGCGAATTCGACGGTCGCTTCCGGGGTGGTGAAATCGAGTACGCCGTCGGCCTTGGCGAAGACCGGCAGCGGATCGTCCCCGATCGCCACGCCGAGCCGGCCGACGCCGGCCAGCTCGCCGGCATCCTTGCCGATATGGGGCGATCCGGCCGGCGCGATGGCGCCGGCGACACGCGCGCCCGGTATGGTGTGGATGGCGCGGATCAGCGCCTGGCCCATGCGGCCGGCAGCGCCGACCACCACCAGGCCCATTTCACTCGCGGTCGGCATGTCACTCATGAATGTCTCCCGACCACCTTTTTCGCGCGGGCATTTTGCGCCGCACTCTGGATTGGCTTGCCGTCATCGACAAGCCCCAGCCCTTTCCTGCCTTGCACCCGGTGAAACCGCGCATAGACGCTGTGCGGGTCGGCCATCAGCGAGGCGTGCGTGCCCTGTTCGACCAGCCGGCCCTGCTCCAGCACGATGATATGGTCGGCATTGACCACCGTCGACAGCCGGTGCGCGATGACAATGGTGGTGCGCCCTTCCATGACATGGGTCAGCGCTTCCTGGACGCGGGCCTCGGCCTCGTTGTCGAGCGCCGAGGTGGCTTCGTCGAGCAGCAGGATCGGCGCCTGCCGAACGATGGCGCGGGCAATCGATACGCGCTGGCGCTGGCCGCCCGACAGCGTCACGCCGTTCTCGCCGACGGGCGTGTCGTAGCCTTGCGGCTGCTGGCGAATGAAATCGTCGGCCGCGGCCTGTTGGGCGGCGCGTTCAATCTCGGCGGCGGTGGCGCTCAGCCTGCCGTAGCGGATGTTGTCGCGGATGGTGCCTTCGAACAGATAAGGCTGCTGCGAAACATAGGCGATCGAGCCGCGCAGCGAATGCTTGGTGACCTTTGAAATGTCCTGGCCATCGATATCGATGCTGCCCGACTCGACGTCGTAGAAGCGCTGCAGCAGCGCAACCAGCGTCGTCTTGCCGGCGCCCGAAGCTCCGACGATGGCAGTCACCTTGCCGGCAGCGGCGACAAAGCTCAGATCCTGCAGGACCGGCGCCTCTTCGACATAGCGGAAGGACACATTGTTGAAGCGCACTTCGCCAGAGGTGAATTTCGCCTCGGCGGCTCCCGGCACGTCACCCTGCTGCGGCTCGAGGTCGAGAAGCTCGTAGATCATGCGCGCATTGACCAGCGACTTTTCCATGCCGACCTGCATACGCGCCAGCCGCCTGGCGGGGTCATAGGCAAGCAGCAGGGCGGTGATGAAGGCAAACACCGCGCCCGGCGGCTGGCCGCCGACAGTCGCCCGGTAGCCGGAATAGGCGATGACGCCGGCGACGGCGAAGCCGGCCAGCATTTCGGAGATCGGCGTCAGCCGTTCCGAGACGCGGGCGATCTTGTTTGCCCGCTGCTCGGCGCCGGCGACGAGGCCGCCGATGCGCCGCGACAGCTCGTCCTCCAGGGTGAAGGCCTTGACGATAGCGATGCCTTGCGTCGCTTCCTGCATGGCGCCGATCAGCCGCGAGTTGATCTGCACCGATTCGCGAGTGATGCGACGTACCCGGCGCATCAGATAGGTGACACTGTAAATTAAAGGCGGCCCGATCAGCAGCGACATCGCCGAGAGCACCGGGTCCTGCCAGATCATGACGCCGACCAGCGCGACAAGCGATACGGCATCGCGTGCCAGCGATGTCAGCGTCATCGACAGGAGATCGCGGATGCCGTTGACGTTCTCGTTGATCTGCGCGGCGAGCCGGCCCGAACGGGTGTCGTTGAAGAAACTGACGCCGAGCTTCATCAGGTGGTCGAAGATGCGGCGCTGATAGCGCGCCACCAGATTGTTGCCGATCTTGGCCAGCGTCACTGCCTGGCCGTAGCTGGCCAGCCCGCGCAGCATGAAGGCGGCCAGAATCGACACGCTGATCAGCGCGATAAGATCGCCGCGCTGTTGGTAGAAGATCTGATCGATGACATCCTTCATGATCCAGGCTGTGAAGGCGGTCGTCGCCGCGATCGTCACCAGGCACAGCACGGCAAGAGCATAGTACCAGCGATAGTCGCGGCTGTTCTCGGCGATGATGCGGCGGATCACCGCCACGATCTCGCTGGGACGGACTTTCCCTTTGGTTGGTGCTGGAAGTGTCAAGTTGGAGCGCTTTGTGGTTTCGGTTCGGCCGGGCTGCAATTCGGTAACCTCTTAACGCCCCAATGGCGGCTTGCCTATGGCCGGGGACGGCGAAACTTCGTCGCGGCGCAGCGTGTGTCCTAGACCCGCCAGCGCCGCCCCGCCGTCTGCACGCCGAACAGCGACGGATTTCTGGCATAGGCGGCCAGCCCTAAAAGCGCCGCTAGCGGATGGGTGATGACATAGACCGGCATGCTGCGCATCAGGGCGCTATGCGGCGCCTTGTCCTCGAAGGCGGCGCGGAAATTGCCGGTGCGCAGTGCCGGCAGGATTTTTTGCGCGATGCCGCCGGTGAGAAACACGCCGCCGCGGCTCATGAACACCAGAGCGAGATCGCCGGCGGTGCGCCCCAGGCAGGTGACGAAGATCGACAGCGCCTCTTCGGCTACCGGATCGTTCTTTGCCAGCGCCGCGGCGGTGATCTCGGCGGGCGTGGTAAAGGGCGACGGCTTGCCGTCCGCCTTGGCCACCGCCCGGTAGGCATTGACTAGGCCGCGCCCGGACAGGATCTGTTCGCCGGAGATGCGGCCCTCGAGCTTCTCGATATGCGGAAACACCTGGAAATCGCGCGGCGAGCGCGGGCCGATATCCATATGGCCGCCCTCGCCGGGAACCGGTATCCAGTGATGCAGCGCATAGACCAGCCCGGCGACGCCGAGCCCGGTTCCCGGGCCGAGCACTACCCGCCCGGAATTCGGTTCCGGCGCGTCACCGCCGATCTTTTCCATATGCTCTTCGCCGAGCGCGACGACGGCCAGCGCCTGCGCCTCGAAGTCGTTGAGCACCACGACGTCGCTGAGACCGAGACTGGCGAACATCTGTCTCGGCTTGACGATCCATGGGCAATTGGTAAGCGGGATCTCGTCGCTTTCGACAGGACCGGCTACCGCCAGCACAGCTGAATTCGGCCGGACCGACGAGCGGTCGAGCACGGCCGACTGGATCGCCTCGTCGATCGTATTGAAGTTGGCGGTCTGGACGATCGTCGGCTCGCCGGCTTCGGAATTCGCGTCAAGCACGATCGAGAAGCGCGCATTGGTGCCGCCTATGTCGCCGATCAGAATCGGAAACCGCAACAGAGTGTCGTCGTCGCTTACGCCTGGCATGCTCTCGTCCGTTCCCGACGCGTATCGCCGTTCTCTCGTTGACTAGCGCATGACCGCAAAAAGGGAAATCGGTTTTCGAAGTGGAGATGCACGGATGCAGACAGCGAACACGCTGCCCGCATCAGTGCCCCGGTCGTGGCCGCGGCAGCGGAATGCGGATCTCGGGGGTCGCCACAAAGGCGTTCGCCGAGGCCGGAAGCGCTGCCGCGCCGGCTGCGACCGTCGGCGGCGGCGAAGGCTCTGCCGCGGGAGCGGGTACGGCCGCGATCGGCACGCCGTCGCCATAATAGGTGACTGCTTCCGCCGAGGCCGGAGCCGGCGCGTCGAGCACGAACTGGCATTGCCTGGGCAGGTTCGCCATCGTCATCACGTCGCGTGCCTTCGGCTTGTCCGGATTCTTGTTGGGGCGCCACGGCTCCTCGGTGAACCACCAGGCCAGCGCCTGGTCGCAGCCATCGCCTGGCGCCGTCGCTTCCTGCGCCTTGCAGTCGGGTGACCCAGGCTGGCAGCCGATACGAATGTGGAAGTGGTAATCGTGGCCCCAGAACGGCCTGACCTTGCGCAACCAGCTGCGGTCGCCTTTGACCGTGTCGCAGAGCTTCTTCTTGATCCCTGGATTGACCAGGATGCGCTCGACTTCGGGATAGCTCGTGGCGCGCCTCAACAGCCGCGTGTGCATCGGCGTCCACAGGCCATCCTTTACCAGATGGGTCTTTTCATCGACCATCAAGGTAGCGCTGATGTTTTCGCGCTCTTCGGTCGAAAGCTTGCGGTCGGGCATCGGCGTTAGCCAGATGTCGGCGTCGAGGCCGATCTGGTGCGAGGCATGGCCGCTCAGCATCGGCCCGCCGCGCGGTTGCGAGATGTCGCCGATCAACAGGCCCGGCCAGCCGTCGGCCGCGGCATCGCGCGATAGTTTCTCGATCATCGCGATCATCGCCGGATGGCCCCAACGGCGGTTGCGCGACGGTCGCATCACCTCCCAGTGCCGGCCGTCCATGGGCAGCGCGACGCCGCCGGAAAAACAGCCTTTGGAATAAAAGCCGATCGATTGCGCTGCTGCGAGTGCCGGCAGCTTTTTGGCGCCGAACAGCTCTTTTGCCCGTTGCTCGGCGCTCGCCGTTTGCGCGGCAAGCGTTAGGCCGGCGACGGCCAGTGCTGCCGTCAGCAGCAGTGTTTTTCCCGGCAAGGCTCGCTTTAACGTCTTCCCCAAGCTGGACCCCTCCGCGATTTGAACCGCATCATACCACGCCCCGCGCAACGTATCGATCACGACCGTTTCATCGGACTGCGCGCCTCGCCGTCGCGCCAGTCGCCGCTCGCCCACATGGCGTCGAGAGCCGAGCGGTAGTCGGGGAAGCGAAAGCCATAGCCGGCCGCCTTGATCGCCGCGTTGGCGACACGCTTGTTCTCGCCATAGAAGGACCGCGCCATGGGCGAAAGTTGGGCGGTCTCGAACGGAATTTCGGGCGGCGGCTCGATGCCCATCAACCTGGCGGCATAGGCGACGACGTCCTGCGGCGGCGCCGGCAGGTCGTCGGTGACGTTGAAGATGCCGCCGCGATCGCCTTCGGCTAGATGCCAGAGAGCGCCGGCAATATCGTCGCAATGGATGCGGTTGAACACCTGGCCCGGCTTGACCAGTCGCCGGGCGGTGCCGTTTTCGAGATTGACCAGGGCGTTGCGGCCCGGCCCATAAATGCCGGAAAGCCGCAGGATCGCCACCGGCCGGTGGATGTCGTGGCCCAGTTGCAGCCAATCCTGCTCGGCTGCGACACGCATCACCGACCGCTTCGACAACGGCCGGCATTCGGCGGCCTCGTCCACCCAGTTGCCGCCATGGTCGCCATAGACGCCGACGGTGGAGAGATAGGCGATCCATTCGAGCTCCGGCATGTTGGCCACGATCACCTCGCGTGCCGCGCCCAGCACCGGGTCGCCGGCCTCGTCCGGCGCGACCGAGACGACGAGATGGGTTGTCTTCCCAAGCGCATCGCCGATTTCGGAAGTCAGCGTGCCATCGAAACGCAGCGGCACGATACCGGCTTGCCGCAGCGCCGCGAATTTTTCCAGCGACCGTGTTGTACCGAAGATCGTTGTGTCGGCATCCCTGTTGGCGCCGGCGAAGGCCCTGCCCGAATAACCGGCGCCGAAGATGAAAATCTGCTTTTTTGTCATGTATGGGCCTCGATCGGCTTTGGCAGGGCCAGAAGCCATTCGCCTCTTACCGCCTCGTCACCTTCTACTTGCAAAGCGGCTGCGGCACGTTCGGCAAATTCCTGACCCGGCACTAGCCGCGACAGCGCCCATACCGCGGCGCCGCGAACCAGCGGCGAGGCGTCGTCGAGCAGCGCGCGGACGGCGCCGGCCAGCGACAAGTCCTGGGAATTGCCGGCCGCGATCAGCACGTTGCGGATAAAACGGTCGCGGCCGATGCGCTTGACCGGCGAGCCCGAAAAAAGCGCGCGGAAGGCAGCGTCGTTCAGGCAAAGCAGCTCGGCGAGCGGCGGTTCGCGCAAGTCCGCGCGGGCGGCAAGCTTAGCCTCGGAGGCAGCTTGGGCGAATTTGTTCCACGGACAGGCGGCCAGGCAGTCGTCGCAGCCGTAGATGCGATTGCCGATCTTTTCCCGGAACTCATGTGGGATCGGTCCTTTGTTCTCGATGGTGAGGTATGAAATGCAGCGCCGCGCATCGAGCCGGTAAGGCGCCGGAAAGGCGTCCGTCGGGCAGGCGTCGAGACAGGCGCGGCAGGAGCCGCAATGATCGTCCTCAGGCGCGTCCGGCACCAGCTCGGCCGTCGTGAAGATGGTGCCGAGGAACAGCCAGGAACCATGGGCGCGGCTGACCAGGTTGGTGTGCTTGCCTTGCCAACCGAGGCCGGCCGCCTCGGCCAGCGGCTTTTCCATCACCGGCGCGGTGTCGACAAACACTTTGACGTCGCCGCCGGCGCGCGCAACAAGCTTGCCGGCGATCGCCTTCAGCCGGCCTTTCATGACGTCATGATAATCGCGGTTCTGCGCATAGGCGGAGATCGCGCCGCGATCGCGTTTTGCCAGGATGTCGCGCGGGTCGCGGTCGGGGCCGTAATTCATCGCCAGCACGATGATCGAGCGGACCTCTGGCCAGAGCGCCGCTGGTTTGCCTCGCCGCTCGAGCGTTTCGGCAATCCAGCCCATCGAGCCGTGAAAGCCGTCGGCAACGAATTCGGCCAGCCGTTCCGGCGCCCGCGGAATCGCATCGGGCGTTGTGACGGCGACGGCGTCAAAGCCGGCGTTCCGCGCCTCGCGGTCGATCAGCGCGCGCAGCTTTGCCGTATCAGAAATCGAGGTCCGCATAATGTGACACCGGCGACAGGCCACGCACCCGGTCGGACAGAAGCGGCCGGAACGAAGGCCGTGATTTCACCCTTGTATACCATTCGCGCGCGGCGCTGTGTTCGCGCCAGTCGATCTCGCCGAGATAGTCGAGCACCGACAGTGCCGCCGCCGCCGCGAGATCGGCATAGGTGACCTTGTTGCCGGCCAGCCAATGACGGGTGCCGGCCAGCCAGTTGGTGTATTTCATGTGCTGGCGGATATTGGCGCGGGCGGCGCGGATCGCCGCCGAATCGGGCGAGCCGCCGCCCGCTGTTTCCGGCATGACCGGCTTCAGAACGCGCTCGCGCACCAGATGCCGGGTAACCTCGCTTTCCGCCTTGTTGAGGTACCAGTCGGTCAGCCGGCGGATTTCGGCGCGTTCCATCGGGTCTTCGGCGAATAGCCGCTTGTCGCGCTTGAGTACGCCGCGCGTCTCGTCGAGATATTCGGCAATGACCACTGCGCCAACAATCGGCACGTCGCCCTCGGCAAGCAGGATCGGCAGCGTGCCGGCCGGGTTCAGCGCCAGGAACTCCTTGCGCCGCGTCCACGGCTTCTCTTCGATCAGTGCCAGTTCCTCGCCATACTCGCCAAAGGCGAGGCGGACGAAGCGGCAGCTGGCGAACATCGGATGGTGGAAAAGCGTTAGCATGGTCCCGCGATAATAGAGCGCACTGGCAAATCGCCGGCTGCGCCGGTAAGTCTTGGCCGCCCGATTCAGGGGCTGTCAGGGTGCTGCGACCTATAGGGGGAGTTCCGCGCCGTGACAAGCAAGCCGTTTTCTCAAGCCCTCCCTCCAACGCCGAGGTTGCCATGGAAAGCCAGACCGTCGTCGAAGCGCTGCTGCTCGGCATGCTCGAGGGCCTGACCGAGTTTATTCCGGTGTCTTCGACCGGTCATATCCTGCTCGCCGGCCATTTCCTCGGCTTTCATTCGACCGGCAAGGCCTTCGAGATCCTGATCCAGCTCGGCGCCATATTGGCGATCCTCAGCGTCTATTTCCACCGGCTCTGGAAGATGCTGCTCGAACTGCCATACGATCGGCTGACGCGGCATTTCGTCCTTGGCATTCTCATCGCGTTCCTGCCGGCGGCCGTCGTCGGCGCGCTGGCGCATGATTTCATCAAGACGGTGCTGTTCGAATCGCCGCGGCTGATCTGCATCATGCTGATCATCGGCGGCGTCATCCTGCTGCTGGTCGATCGCATGAAGCCGAAGCCATATTACCACGATGTCGAGCGGTTCCCGACCAGGCTCTATCTGCAGATCGGGCTGTTCCAGTGCTTGTCGCTGATCCCCGGCACATCGCGCTCGGGTTCGACCATCGTCGGCGCGCTGCTGCTCGGGGTCGACAAACGGGCGGCGGCGGAATTCTCCTTCTTCCTTGCCATCCCGACCATGGTCGGCGCCTTCGCCTTCGACCTGTTCAAGAACCGCAATGTGCTGAGCAGTGCCGACCTGCCTATCATCGCCGTCGGCTTCGTCGCCGCCTTCGTCACCGCGCTAATCGTCGTGCGCTTCCTGCTCGACTATGTCTCGCGCCATGGCTATGCGCTGTTCGGCTGGTGGCGGCTGGTCGTGGGCATCGTCGGCCTGGCGGGGCTGGCAATCTGGGGGTGAGCCGGCGCGGATAGCGCAATCCCAGCCGGAACTCTGTTCTTGCCCGAAGCCGAGCCATACGATCTTGTGGACGTATGGTTCGCAGGGGGAATGCATGAGCGAAGTTCTTGACGCCCTCGTTATTGGCGCCGGTCCGGCGGGGCTCGGCGTCAGCTACTTCTTGAAACGGCAGGGCCGCGACCACCGTGTGCTCGATCGAGGCCGGATCGGCGAAACGTGGCGAACGCAGCGATGGAATTCGTTTCGACTGAATTCGCCGACCATTCGCTCCATCTTACCCGGTGATTCCTACGAGGGGCCGGAGCCCTGGGGCGCGATAACCCACCACGAATTTGTCGCGTATCTCGAAGGCTATGCCGAGCGGCACCGCCTGCCGGTAAGCACCCAAACTCCGGTTCAAGAGCTGACGAGAGACGATGGGATCTTTCGCGTCACTACGGCGGCTCGTGGCGTGCTTCTGGCGCGCAATGTGGTGATCGCCACCGGCGACCAGAACCGACAGGTCCGGCCACCAGGGTCGGCGGACTTGCCGGCGGCAGTTCGCCAAGTCGATTCTTCGGCTTATCGCAACCCGGCCGAGTTCGAGAATGGCGCGGTGCTGGTGGTCGGCAGCGGCCAGTCGGGCGGCCAGATCGCCGAGGATCTGGCGGTGGCCGGACGTGCGGTCTTTTTGGCGACCAGCCGCAACGGCCGTTGGGTGCGGCGCTACCGCGGGGGCAACATACTTAAATGGCTGACGCTGTCCGGTTTTCTCGACGTTCCGCGCAAGGAACTCGTCCTCCCCTCCGGCAAGCTGCAGGCCCGCGCGCTGGTCGGCGCGACCCATACAATCAGCCTGCAATCGCTGAGTGCACAGGGCGTGGTGCTGCTCGGCCGCTTCAGGGGCGTGGAGAATGGCAGCCTCGTCTTCGGCGACGAACTCGACGACCATATGCGATTTGCCGACGAGGTTTCGGCGAATGCCAAGCGCCTGGTCGACGAGTACATTGAGCGCGCCGGCCTCGATGCGCCCCTGGCCGAGGATGATCCAGCCGAGACGGTTGCCCCGCGCTTGCCCGATCCTCCGATCCGCTCCCTCGACTGGACGGCGAGCGGCATCAGATCAGTGATCTGGTGCACGGGTTTCACCGGCGATTTCTCATGGGTCCGGCTTCCTGGCGCGCTCGATGCGGCCGGCCAGCCCGTCCACGAGGATGGCGTCGGCGCTGTTCCAGGTCTCTTTTTCGCCGGCCTCGATTTCGGGTCGACACGGAAATCGGGCACCATACCGGCCATTCCAGAGGAGGTGGCTGGCATTGTGGAGCGACTTGTCCAGGTGCGGCGGCCTTGACCTCGGCGCGTCTGGACCTCGGCTGGTCGTCGTCGGGCTGACAGCACTGGCCATATGGGGATGAGCCGGCGCAGTCATTCGGAATGGTCGCCCTGGAGACGCCAAAGGAGGTGCATCAAGGCGCGCGATCGGTCAGCGCGCTCGCACCTTCCTCAGCGGCGCAATGTGCGCAGCAGTAGATGATGTCATCCTGTTCGACGCCATGTCCGATGATCCGGCATCCGCAATGCGGACACGTCGGAGCAAGTTTCTGGACCGCGCATTCGAAGCTGTCGAATGTGTAGGTCTCCTCGGCCATCGTCACTTTGAAAGCCTTGTCGTAGTCATTCCCGCATTGATCGCATCTGGCCATGGTTCTTTTCCTTCTTTCATTGGCTTCAAGCTCGACCAACCTGTCGCGCGGCGATAGGTTCCCGCCAGGATCAGAGGGCCGTCCTAAGGCGGAGACGAGCGCGAGCCTACGCCACGGCGCTGTTCGATCACGCGGATCACCTCGTCGATATCCCGCGGCTCGATGTCGAGTTCCTTCAGGCCCGGCGCGTCGATTGCTGCCACATTATCCTGACGCATAAGATCGATCTGGTTGCGCGTTATGGGGGCAGCCGGGAGGAGTTCCGCGACGCCAGCCAAGGCGTTCCATACAGCAAACGGCACCGGCATCAGCTTTACGTGCGTATCGAGCTGTCGGGCGATCTCCCGAAGCAATTCCTTATAGGTATAGATACGCGGGCCCCCGAATTCGAATATGGATGAACCCTTGTGGCTTCGCCCGTCGATCAGCCGGCTCACTGCTTCCGCGACGTCGGCCACATAGACCGGCTGAAGCCGTGTGCCACCATCGCCGAACAGCGGATAGACCGGCAGGAGGCGTATCAGCCTCACAATGGTCGTGAGGAAAGCGTCGTCAGGTCCTGTCATGACGGCGGGACGCACAATGAAAGCGCCGGGAAATGCGTTTCCCACGGCAACTTCTCCGCGCCCACGTGCCCTTATATAATTCGAATCCGATTGAGGATCGGAGCCGATCCCTGAAATCTGGACGAACTGATCGATCTCGACCTTGCGCGACACGGCAGCGAGATCGGCCGCGGCTTTCACATGGACGCGTTCAAAGGTCTGGACGCCCTGCTCGACGTAAAGACTGATAGCATTCACGACCGCCTGTGATCCGGTAATGGCCGACCCAATCGAGGACGCATCCAATATATCCGCCTCGACTGCTTCGGGCATCCTTGTAATCGAGGAAAAGACCAGGGCCACGCGAGCCGGATGGCGAGATGCGGCGCGCACCGTGAAACCCCTTTCCAGGAGCCGCGTCACGATCCTGCGCCCGAGAAAGCCAGTTCCGCCGAACACGGTGACGATCCGTTCCTGGTTGAGATCGTCAGGATCCATTTGCCTCGCCATCCCTTGTCCTCGCACGCCTGCCACGAGGACTGCCCTGATCGGCATTTGAACCAGCCCGTCGAACATCAGGACGGTTGGAGAACAACGCAGGAACGCTTTTGTTCCAGTCAGTGCTGGGCGGAGACCAGGTCGACAAACCGATCGATTGAGCGAATCCAGGTGAGCGTCGGCACATGATCCAGGCGGCAAATGGCGCTACTTGCTTGTTCCCATCGACGAGACGACAGGCAATCGAATCTGAACCGGAGATCGCGGCAAAACCGACCCCACTTCGGGAATGACCTAGTTCCCCCCGTAAAAAACGTTCTCGACATGCACCGGCCAGCGCCACGGCAATACCGCCACCATGTCGAAGCGCACCGATAATTTTCCGTAGTCGGATTGGCGCGACAGCCAGAAATCGGCCGCGCCTTCGATGCGGCGCTCCGATTCGCGGCCGACGGCCTCCATCGCCTCGATCAGCGTACGGCGTGCCTTGACCTCGACGATCAGCACCAAATCGCCACGCCGCGCGATCAGGTCGATCTCGCCAAACCTGGTACGGTGGCGGCGGGCAAGAATCCGGTAGCCCTTCAGCATCAGCGCCGCCGCCGCCAGCCATTCACCGTGATGGCCGCGCCGGTAGGCCTTTTGCCGGCTGGCGCTCCGCCGTTCAGCCATCGCGGTCTCCGCCGGCCCCGTCTCTTCCGGCATTCCTGAGGTCGAGCAGCCGTCGGTAGAGCGTCTGTTTTTGGCCACCCGTCATCTTGGCGGCTTCCGCCGCCGCCTTGGAGGCCGGCATCTCGGCCGCCAGCGAAAGCAGCAGCCGGTCGATGTCTTCAGGCTCATCAGCGACCGCATCGGCCGGGCCGACGCAGATGACGATTTCGCCCTTAGGCGTATCGGCTGCCGCGTAATGGCCGGCGAGTGACTGCAGGGTGCCGGTCCGCATCTCCTCGAAAGTCTTGGTCAACTCGCGGCCGATCGCCGCCTTGCGGGCGCCGCCCAGCACCTCGACCATGGCACTGAGCGTCTCGGCCAGCCGGCGCGGCGATTCGAAGAAGATCAACGTTGCCGGCACCGCCTTCAGCGCTTCCAGCCGCGTCAGCCGCTGGCCGGTCTTCACCGGCAGGAAGCCGGCAAACAGAAAGGCGTCCGAAGGCAGGCCGGATGCCGTCAGAGCGGCAAGTGGCGCCGACGGTCCGGGGATCGGCACGACACGAATGCCGCGTTCCAGCGCCTCGCCAACCAGCCGGTAGCCGGGATCGGAGATGAGCGGTGTGCCGGCATCAGAGATCAGCGCTACGCTCTGCCCGGCCAGCAGTGCCGCGATCAGCTTCGGCCCGGCCTCGGCGGCATTGTGCTCGTGATAGGCGGTGGTGCGGCGGCGGATGCCGTAGCGGTCGAGCAGGACGCGCGAAACACGCGTGTCCTCGCAGGCGACGATATCTGCGGCGGCGAGCGTTTCCAGCGCGCGCAGCGTGATGTCGGCGAGATTGCCGATCGGCGTAGCCACCAGATAGAGCGCCGGCTCGAGCGGCCGGGCGGCGATCTCGGTCTGCCCGACCACATAACTGCGTTTGGCCAATTCGCCGGTCACCTGCACAACTCCGTTCGACCCTGTTTGGCACGGCTCACGCCTGGTTGCAAAAGCCTGGGTTGCAAACGCCCGGTTCCAAACGGGGTCCCGACGTGAACCGGCCGCCATGCCTTTGCCATAGTAGGGAACGAAACCGTTGCCGGCGAATTTTAACCCTGATCTCGGGAGGAGCAGGATGGACAGCCTGACGATACAGGACGTTTTCGAACCCTATTATGCCGGCCGCAAGCGCTTCGCCGCGCCAGGCGACAAGAGCCTGCGTGGCAACGCGGATGGCGAGGCCAGGAAACCGCTCGCACGCCAGCCATTGGCAGAGAGCAAGCCCGTAACCGAAACCGACAGCACGACGGAGCACTGACCGGACGATGCCCAATCGCTTCGATATTTTCATCACCCGTCTCGAAACAAAAAGCGCCCGCGATGGCGCAGCATCACATCCCACAGGCGACCAGCATTCTGCCCCGCGCGACAAGAGCGAGATCAAGCAGACCCGCTCCGGAGAAGCGCATGCCGAGAAGGACCGCGGCAAGCGTCGTTTCAAGCACGACGCTTGATCCTCTTTTCGTCATCCTGGGACGGAGCAAGGAGCGCAGCGACGCGGCGCAGACACCCGGATCCATGCCGTAATATTCAAGCGTTTCGACAGTTCAGAATTATTCTACCGCAGCATTCTTCGACAAGGGTAGCGGCATGGATCCTCGGGTCAAGCCCGAGGATGACGAAGGCGCAGTAGCGCGACAGCCTTCAGAGATATCGCGATACCTTCACCGCCAGCAACCGGACCAGTTCCGGGTCCATGAATTCATAGTCGTCGGGAATATCGAGGCAGATCACCCGAGCCTTCCTTAGACTGGCCCTGAATTTCTGCTGCAGTTTGCCGCGGTGCGCCTTTTCCATCACGAAGATGATATCGGCCCAGGCGACAAGTTCGTGCGTCAACGGAGTGTCGGTATCGTGATTGGTGCCGGCCGAAGCGACCTCGATGTCCCTGCGACCGGAAAACACCTGCTCCGCCGTCGGGCTGCGCAAGCGATTCTGGCTGCAGACGAAGAGAACGTTCTTCACCGGTACTATCTGGCCAGATCCGCCACGACGGCATCGAGCACGATCATGCCGGCCGGCGTGGCGCGCAGGCGGGCATTGCCGATCGGCGCCACCAGGCCTTCGTCCTGCAGCACCGACAGCCGTGCCGTCGACAGGCCGCGCCCGGAAAACGCCTCGTAGCGGGAAAGGTCGATGCCTTCCGCCAGCCTCAGCCCCATCAGCAGGAACTCGTCGGCTTCTTCCGATCGCGTCAGGATCTCGCCGCCGGTGACGCCATGGCCCTTGGCCTCGACCAGATTGGCCCAGGTCTCCGGCATTTTCTCGGCGATTGTCACCACGCGCCGCCCGCTCTCGACGAAACGGCCATGCGCGCCGGGACCGACGCCGACATATTCGCCATAGCGCCAGTAGGTGAGATTGTGCCGGCTTTCAGCGCCGGGCCTGGCGTGGTTGGAAATCTCGTAGGCCGGCAGTCCGTGCGCGGCGGTGATCTCCTGCGTCAACGCATAGAGATCGGCGGCAACATCGTTGTCTGGAATGATGAATTTCCTTGCTGCATGCAGTGCATGGAACGGCGTGCCTTCCTCGATGGTCAGCTGGTACAGCGACAGATGGTCGGCGGCGTGGCCGATCGCCTGCTCGAGTTCCGTCTGCCACGCTTCAGGCGTCTGGTCCGGCCGCGCGTAGATCAGGTCGAAGGACAACCGTGGGAAAATCTCGCGCGCCAGGCCGATCGCATGCAGGGCCTCATCGACATTGTGCAAACGGCCGAGAAAGCGCAGATCCTTGTCGTTCAGCGCCTGCACGCCAAGCGACACCCGGTTGACGCCCGCCGCGCGATAGCCGCGAAAGCGCTCGGCCTCGACCGAGGAAGGATTGGCCTCCAGCGTCACCTCGATGCCATCTGGTACCGTCCAGTTCTTCGCCACGGCATCCAGCACCGCCGCCACGGTCTGCGGCTTCATCAGCGACGGCGTACCGCCACCGAGAAAGATGCTTGTCACCTCGCGCGGCCCGGTGCGGCCGCGCATGGTCGCCAACTCGGCCTCGAAGGCGCGCGCAAAACGCTCCTGGTCGACCGGCTGGTGGCGGACATGGCTGTTGAAGTCGCAATAGGGGCACTTGGCCGCGCAGAACGGCCAGTGGATGTAGACGCCAAAACCCGGGCTGCGGTCGAGCAGCATGGTCATGCCGCGGCCAATCGGGCTTGCGCGAATTTCTGGAAGGCGCGGGCGCGGTGCGACAATGCTGTCGGCTGGCCCGGCTTCCAGCCATGTTTTTCCTCAGCGGTCATCTCGCCGAAGGTTTTTTCGAACCCGTTGGGCAAGAACACCGGGTCGTAGCCGAAGCCGAGTTCGCCGCGCGGCGGCCATACCAGCGTACCTTCGACCTCGCCGCGAAAATATTCAGCCTGGCCGTCGGGAAAGGCTAGGCAGATGACCGCGACAAAGCGGCCCTTGCGCTGAGCAGGCGCGATCGCGCCAACTTCCTGCAAGGCCACTTCCGTGCGCTGCATGGCCATGCCGAAGTCGCGGGGGCCGTCCGGCGTCTCGGCCCAGTTGGCAGTGTAGACGCCGGGTGCGCCGTCGAGCGCATCGACACATAGGCCGGAATCGTCCGACAGCGCCGGCAATCCAGTGGCCTTGGCAGCGGCCAAGGCTTTTATGAGCGCGTTCTCCTCGAAAGTGGTGCCGGTCTCGTCCGGTTCCGGCAAGCCGTATTCCTTGGCGGACCTCGCTTCTATGCCGAACGGCGCCATCAGATCGGCGAATTCGCGCAATTTGCCGGCATTGTGGCTTGCGACGACGATCTTATGCCCATCAAGCGAATGAACAATTGGCGAATGAACAGTCTGCGAATGCATCAGATGCCCCAGATTCTTGGCTCGGCGAATTCGATCGAATTGCCCGAGGGGTCGCGAATATAGATCGAGCGGCCGCCTTGCGGCCACTCGAACTCGCTTTCGATGGCGATGCTCTTTGCTTCCAGGTGCGCTTTCCAGCGCACGATCTCGTCGGCGCTTGCGGCGAAACAGAGATGGCCCTCGCCGACGGCGCCATGCGGCGGCACTGGCAGCCTGGCGTCGGCCGGCGGCGGCACTTTCGTCGCCTCGGCATTGAAGATAAGCAGCACGCCGTCGCCGCAGCGGAAGAAGAGATGCCTGCCCTCGACCTTGCCGAGCGGATCGAGCCCGAGGACGCCCGAATAGAACCGTTCCGCGGCAGCGAGATCCGTCACGTAGAGTGCTGATTCCAGGATTGCGGAAGGAGTCACAGGATCGTCACCCTCATCGTCATAACCTGAAGATCAGTCCACCGCCATCTGCTGCAGGCTGACCAGGCGCTGAATGCCTTTCTTGGCCAGCCCCATCAAGGCCGCGAACTGCTCTTCCGAGAACGGTTCGCCCTCGGCCGTGCCCTGGATCTCGACGATGCCGCCCTTGCCGGTCATGACGAAATTGGCGTCGGTTCCGGCCGAGGAATCCTCGATATAGTCAAGGTCGATGACCGGCTGACCATCATGGATGCCGCAGGAGATCGCCGCAACGTGATCCTTCAGCACCTTGCCCAGGCTCGCCATTTGGCGGGCTTCCATCCAGCGCAGGCAATCGTAAAGCGCCACCCAGCCGCCGGTGATCGAAGCGGTGCGCGTGCCGCCATCGGCCTGGATCACATCACAGTCGACGGTGATCTGCTGCTCGCCGAGCGCCTGCAGATCGACCACGGCGCGCAGGGAGCGGCCGATCAGCCGCTGGATCTCCAGCGTGCGGCCGCCTTGTTTGCCGGCCGAAGCCTCGCGGCGCATGCGCTCGCCGGTCGAACGCGGCAGCATGCCGTATTCCGCCGTCACCCAGCCCTTACCGGAGTTGCGCATCCAACCCGGCACCTTTTCCTCCAGGCTGGCCGTGCACAGCACATGCGTGTCGCCGAACTTCACCAGGCACGAGCCTTCCGCATGCTTGGAGACGCCGCGCTCGAAGGAGATGGGGCGCATTTCGTCGAACTGGCGTTTGGAAGGGCGCATTCAGGCTTCTTTCTTTCTTCGGGATCTTGGCCGGCTTGTAGCCGCACGGGGCGTGAGGCGCAAAGGAAAATGGACCGGTTGCGCCGACGCCGCGGAAGTCTATATCTTCGGGCCGGAGGTTTTTGGCTCGAAATGACCAAGGCAGTCGATCCCGGTTCGCAATCGCACGTGCTCCCGTCGCACGCGCTGCAATCGCCCGCGCTTCAATCGCTCGACATGCGTTCGCGCGACATCTTCCGGCGCATCGTCGATTCTTATCTGAGGGATGGCGAGCCGGTCGGCTCGCGCAGCCTGTCGCGCATCCTGCCGTCGTCGCTATCGCCGGCCACCATCCGCAACGTGATGAGCGACCTCGAGCATCTCGGCCTGATCTATGCGCCGCATATTTCGGCCGGCCGTCTGCCGACCCAGGCTGGCCTGCGCTTCTTCGTCGATGCGTTCATGGAACTCGGTGACCTCTCCGACGAGGAGCGCCGCACCATCGAGGCGCAGGTGCGCGCCTCCGGCTCGGGCGCGACGCTGGAGCATATGCTGACCGAGGCCAGCCAGATGCTGTCCGGCATGTCGCGCGGCGCCGGCCTTGTGCTCGCCGCCAAGAACGAGGTGGCGCTGAAGCACATCGAATTCATCCAGCTCGAGCCGACCAAGGCGTTGGCCGTGCTGGTCTCGCAGAACGGCGACGTCGAAAATCGCGTCGTCGATCTGCCCGCCGGCATCACCGTCTCGCAATTGCACGAAGCCTCCAATTTCCTCAACGCCCATATTCGCGGCCGCACCCTGGCCGAAGCGCGGGTCGAGATCGCCCGCATCAAGGAAGAGACCAGGGCAGCCCTCGATACGCTTTCACAGGATCTGGTCGAGAAGGGCCTGGCGGTCTGGGCAGGCGCCGAAAGCGGGGTGCCTGGGCGGCTTATCGTGCGCGGCCGCGCCAATCTCCTGGAAAACGTCACTGCCCAGGCCGACATCGAATTGCTGCGGCATCTCTTCGAGGATCTCGAAACCCAGGACGGACTGATCCAGCTCCTCGACCTCGCCGAGGAGGGCCCGGGCGTGCGCATCTTCATCGGTTCGGAAAACAAGCTGTTTTCTCTGTCGGGCTCATCACTGGTGGTGGCACCCTATCGCGACAAGGACGCCCGCGTCGTCGGTGCGCTCGGCGTCATCGGGCCGACGCGGCTGAATTATGCGCGCATAGTACCGATGGTCGACTATACCGCGCAGCTGATTTCGCGCATGCTGCGCTAGGAGCCGCCGCGGCCTGCCGCAAGGAGAAAAAGAATGGCGCTGGAATCGTTCAAGGCCCAGATCAGCCTGCTGCTCGAAGAAATGATCAACCAGCCAGAGGATCAGCACGAGGTGCAAGAGCAGTTGCGCGAGAAGCTGCAAGAGATGCGGGCCATGGGCTTGCCGCTGCCGGCCGATCTGGTCGCGCTGGAAAAGCGCCTCGACGACGATTTCTACGCCGCCGGCAAGTGAATCGGGGTTCGGCTTCAAATCCTCGTGTGCTGGACGGCCGCTTGGAACGACCAATGCCTCATCCCGTTTGCCCTTTTCGAGGCGAATCCCGGAGGACGTTGATGATCCGATCTGGCGGCTTTGCGGCCATTGCCGCTGCTCTCCTTGTTGCGACACCGGCAGCCGCCCAGCAGGCGGATCAGAAGGTGCTCAAAGGCGAAGCCGCTTTTGGCGATTGGCACGCCGACAGGCCTGGCACCCGCCGCCTGATCGGGGCGCAAGACATGCCGCCAGCCGATCCCGCCCAATCCGCTTCGAACGGCGCCGGCGTGGCGGAACGGCCCGAAAGCGCCAAGCCAGATTTGCCGCCGGGCTTTTCGGCCGAACTGATCGCATCCGGCATCGTCAATCCGCGCGTCGTGCGCGTCGCTCCGAATGGCGACCTGTTCGTTGCCAACAGCCATGCCGACCAGATACGTGTCTACCGTCTCGCCGAGGACAGCGCCAAGCCCATCGAGAAAGCGATCTTCGCCAAGGGGCTCAGTTATCCCTACGGCATCGCCTTCTATCCGCCAGGAGACAAGCCGCAATGGGTCTATGTCGCAAACAGCGACAGCATCGTCCGCTTTCCTTATCGCGACGGCGACCTGAAGGCATCCGGCAAACCAGAAACCATTGTCGCGGAAATCCCGTCGGGTGGTCACACGACCCGCGACATCGCCTTCTCGCCGGACGGCAAGACGCTTTATCTGTCGGTTGGCTCCGCGTCGAACGTCGGCGAGGACATGGAGGAGCCGGATGATGGCTTGGACGCCTGGGTGAACTCAAAGCCGCTCGGTGCGGCCTGGGGCTCCGAGGACGGCCGTGCCGATGTGCTCGCCTTCGACCCGGATGGGAAAAATCCCCGAACTGTCGCCACCGGCCTGCGCAACTGTACGGGCATGACCGTGCAGCCCGCCACCGGCGCATTGTGGTGCGTCGTCAATGAGCGCGACGAACTCGGCGACAATGTGCCGTTCGAATTTGCAACTGCAGTCAAGGACGGCGGATTCTATGGTTGGCCTTGGTACTACATCGGCAATCACGAGGATCCGCGCCATCAGGGCGAGCGGCCCGACCTCGCCGGCAAGGCCACTGTCCCCGACGTGCTGATGCAGGCGCATTCGGCGCCGATGAACATAGCCTTCTACGACGGCAACAACTTTCCGGCGGATTATCAGGGTGACGCCTTCGTCACCATGCATGGTTCGTGGAACCGTGGCGCCAGGACCGGCTACAAGGTGGTGAGGCTCAAATTCAGGGATGGCAAGCCGACCGGCGAATATGAGGACTTCATGACCGGCCTCGTTATCTCGAACGACGCCGTCTGGGGCCGCCCGGTCGGTATCGCCATCGCCAAGGACGGCTCGCTGATCGTCACCGAGGACGGCAACGGCACCATCTGGCGCGTTACCTACGAAGACGGCCGCTCTTGAACGGCGGTGTCGCCTGCTGCGCTGGCGCAATCGAATCCGGGCCGAGGGAATTCACCCAACTTCCACATTGTGCGACAAGAGCGAATCATGACGCTCACCGGGTTCCTCGCCTATAGTGCTGCCCTCGGCATCGCCGCAGCCATCCCCGGCCCCGGCGTCACCGCACTCGTTGCGCGTGCGCTGGGTTCCGGCTTCCGCTCGTCGCTGGCCATGTCCTTCGGGCTGATGCTCGGCGACCTGACGTATCTCACGGCCGTGGTGCTCGGCCTCGCTTTCGTCGCACAGACCTTTGGCATGATCTTTCTGATCATCAAATGGCTGGGCGTCGCCTACCTCGCTTTTCTTGGCTGGCGTTTCTGGACGAACGGCATCACGCCCGAGACGGTGGAGGCGAAGAAAGGCAAGGGCGGCTTGGCATCCAGCTTTGTAGCCGGTCTCGCCGTCACGCTCGGCAATCCGAAGACGATGATCTTCTATCTAGCCATCACCCCGACCATCGTCGATCTGAAGACGATCACGCTGGCCGATTACGGCATCCTAGTTGCGCTCACGATCGTCGTCCTGCTTGTGGTGCTGGTGCCTTATCTGGCGCTCGCGGCCAAAGCGCGCTGGTTCCTGAAGTCGCCGCGGGCGCTGAGGGCACTCAACCGCACCGCCGCCGGTTTCATGATCGGGGCGGCGGCAGCTATCGCCGCCCGCCAATAGACCTCTTTCGCCAAGCCGGCCAGGAATTGTCACGCCTTTCCAAGGCGAGGGCATTCGGCACGAACTTCACTCGGATATTTTCGATCGACAGCCTATCTTGCGCGGCGGATGGCTCTATCTTATGCCCGCCCGACTCTTGCCGCTTGACCTCTGGGAGGAAAATCAATGAACAAGCCCGCCACCCCCACACACGTGCCCGGCCGCGGCCGCATCTACAATTCGATCACCGAGACGATCGGCGACACGCCGTTGGTGCGGCTCGACAAATTCGCCAGGGAGAAGGGTGTCGTCGCCAATCTGCTGGCCAAGCTCGAATTCTTCAACCCGATCGCCTCGGTCAAGGACCGCATCGGCGTGTCGATGATCGAGGCACTGGAGGCTTCTGGGAGGATTACGCCCGGCAAGACCACGCTTATCGAGCCGACCTCGGGCAATACCGGCATCGCGCTCGCCTTTGCCGCCGCCGCCAAAGGCTACAAGCTGATCCTGACGATGCCGGAAACCATGTCGGTCGAGCGCCGCAAAATGCTGGCGCTGCTCGGCGCCGAGCTGGTGCTGACCGAAGGGCCGAAAGGCATGAAGGGCGCCATCGCCAAGGCCGACGAGCTGGCCGCGACGCTGCCCGATGCCGTCATTCCGCAACAATTCGAGAACCCGGCCAATCCGGAAATCCATCGCCGCACCACAGCCGAGGAAATCTGGAACGACACCCATGGCGAAGTCGATATCTTCGTTGCCGGCATTGGAACCGGCGGCACCATCACCGGCGTCGGCCAGGTGCTGAAGAAGCGCAAGCCCTCGGTGCATGTCGTCGCCGTCGAGCCGGAGGCCTCGCCGGTACTGTCCGGCGGCCAACCCGGCCCGCACAAGATCCAGGGCATTGGCGCCGGCTTCGCACCAAAAATCCTCGACACGACGATCTACGACGAGATCGTCAAGGTCTCGAACGAGGATTCGGTCGCCAATGCACGGCTCGTCGCCCGTCTCGAAGGTGTACCGGTCGGCATCTCGTCGGGTGCCGCCCTGCAGGCGGCGATCGTCGTCGGCTCGCGGCCGGAGAACAAGGGCAAGAACCTCGTCGTCGTCATCCCCTCCTTCGCCGAGCGCTATCTCTCCACGATCCTATTCGAGGGATTGGGTGCTTAGAGTCTGGACAGGAGTTTTTGGCCGGTTCGTAGCGATCCTTCGCGCTGCCCCTCCGGCATAAAAAGTTCTGTTTCGACGCTTCGGCGTGGACTGCTGAAAAACCACCTGTGGCGGGCGTCGTTCGCTTGAGCGGCGAGTCACTTCCATATCAAATCGTCGCTGCACCGGCAGGTGGAGGACTTCATGTACAAGCTCTATACGCGTGCCAATACCGGCGGCTTTGTCGTCGAGGCGGCGCTTGCTTTAGCGGGAGTGCCTTTCGACCAGATCGATGTTCCAAAAGGCCGACCCAACCAGGCCTTCCTCGACATCAATCCCTTGAACCAGGTCCCGGTCCTGGTCTTGCCGGACGGGCATTCGATGACCGAGTCGGCGGCAATCTGCATCCTGCTCGCCGAACGCTATCCGGAAGCAGCTCTAGCGCCGGCAGCGAACACACCTGACCGTGCCGACTTCCTGCGCTGGATGTTTTTCATGTCCTCCGTCATCTATTCGGCTGACCTGCGGTTCTTCTACGCTCATCGCTACACGACAGATCCCGGCGGCGTGGAAGCCGTCAAACAGGCGGCGGTCTCGGAAATGGATCGCGGCTTCGCCATTCTCGATGCCGCCCTCGAAGGCCGCGACTGGCTGGTCGGCGACCGGCTCTCGCTGGCCGACATCTATCTCGTCATGTTGGTGGCTTGGCATCCCGAGGTCGCGAAGATTCCAACCGCTTGGCCGAACATCGAACGCCTGTGGGCCAATTTGCGGGAACATCGGGTGATAAAGAGGCTAAATGCTTCCCACGACATGTGGCCGGCCTAAGCACTCCGCCTTGTCTCAGTGTCTTTCCGCGCGGTCGAGACCTGCCCGTCGTTCCTGCAGGAACCGGCGCACGGCCGGATCGCGTTCGAGGCCGATAGCCCGGTCATAGGCCTCGCTCGCTTGCGGAACTCTGCCGAGTCTTGCCAGCAGGCCCGCTCGGGCGGCCCAGTAAGGTTGATAGTCATACAGCCGCTTGTCGCCGCTGAGTTGATCAAGGGCGCCCAATCCTGCCGAAGCACCTTCGGCCTCGGCAATCGCCACCGCACGGTTGATCGACACCACCGGCGAGCCGGCAATCACCGACAGCGCGTCGTAGAGCTCCTTGATCGCGACCCAGTCGGTGCCGCCGGTCAGCCGCCTTGTCGCATGGGCTGACTGCACGGCGGCCTCGAGCTGGTAGCGGCCGACCACGCCCTTGGCAGCGGCGCGCCCGAGCAGCATCTCCGCTTCGTCGATCATTGTATCGTCCCACAGTGCAAGATCCTGCTCCGCTAGCGGCACATAGTCGCCTGCCGCATTGCGCCGCGCTGCGCGCCGCGCTTCGGCGAACAGCATCAGCGCCAGCAGGCCGAGTGCTTCCGGCTCATCCGGCATCAGCGAGGCGACCAGCCGGCCGAGCCAGATGCCTTCGGTCGCGAGATTGCGCCGCTGCGCTTCGGTGCCGGCGGGGTCGGACCAGCCTTCGGCAAACGCCGCGTAGATCGCTTCCAGAACGGTGCCCAGCCGCTCGCCGAGTTCGGCCCGCTCCGGCACGCGGAACGGAATGCCGGTCTCGCGGATGCGGGCCTTGGCGCGCACCAGGCGCTGGCTCATCGTGGCCGGCGAGACAAGAAAGGCCGAGGCGATGGTCGCTGCGTCGAAGCCCAGAACCGTCTGCAGGATCATCGGCGCGCGGATACCGGCCTCGATCGCCGGATGAGCGCAAGCAAACATCAGCCTGAGCCGCTCGTCCGGCAGGTCTTCGTCGGCCATGCGTGCCTCCATCTCCTCCGCGATCAGCCTGAGGTGGTCGCGGCCCGCCTCGCTTGTCAGCCGCCGTCTGAGCGCGTCGACGCGGCGCCGGCGCGCCACCGCCAGCAGCCAGGCTTCCGGCTTGTTGGGCACGCCCGCCTGTGGCCAACGCTCGAGCGCCGCTGCAAAGGCATCGGCCAAGGCGTCCTCGGCAGCGGCCACGTCGCGCGTGCGTGCGGCGAGATAGGCGACCAGCTTGCCGTAGCTTTGCCGGGTGGCCGCTTCCGCCGCCGCCCGTGCGGTGTCGGGCAGTTCAGGCATCACATGGTGAGTTCCCAGATCGGCCGCACCTCTACCGTGCCGGTGCTGGCGCCCGGGCAGCGCGCCGCCCAGGCAATAGCCGCGTCGACGTCCTCCGCTTCGATCATATAGAAACCGGCAAGCTGCTCCTTGGTGTCGGCATAGGGGCCGTCGAGCACGTTGGTCTTGCCATTGGCCATCCGCACCGAGGTAGCGGATTGCGTCGGCTTCAGCCGGTCGCCGGCGAGCCAGGCGCCGGATTTCTTCAACGCTTCGGTGTAGGCGACGTACGCGCTCGACATCTGTGTCACCGCATCTGCCGGCGCCGCTGCCATCCCCGCTTCGTTTCCGTAGATCAAAAGCATATATCGCATGGTCTTCTCCCCTTTCTCGAAGGCCGCATCGTTGCGAGCCGGACTTATGTCGCGCGGCCCTGCCGGATTTCGACAGGTGCTGGAAAAATCTTTCTGCCGCGACGCGACCTCGCGCAAGCGCCAACCTGTTGCGGCATTGCTTAGCCGTTCGTCTAATCGCTGCTATTGCGGGTTGGCATTTCCCGCCCGCTGTCTAAACTCGCTTCGCTTCGTGCCGCAGAGGAGGGCACGGCGGCGAGTTTTTCAGGGAGGAAATCGCATGCTCAATTTCAGGACGAAATTTGTTGCAGCCGGCGCGCTGGCGCTGTCGCTTGGCCTTGGCGCGGTATCGGTCAAGGCACAGGAATTCATCAACGTGCTGACCGGCGGCACGTCGGGCGTCTACTATCCGCTCGGCGTCGCGCTATCGGAGATCTATGGCAAGGGCATAGAAGGCGCGCGCACCCAGGTGCAGGCGACGAAAGCGTCGGTCGAAAACCTCAATCTCTTGCAGCAGGGCAAGGGCGAGATCGCTTTCGCGCTTGGCGATTCCGTCAAGCTGGCCGCCGAGGGCAATACCGAAGCCGGCTTCCCAGGCAAGCTCGACAAGCTGCGCGGCATTGCCGCCATCTATCCCAACTACATCCAGATCGTCGCCAGCAAGGAGTCCGGCATCAAGACGCTCGCCGACCTCAAGGGCAAGAGCCTGTCGGTCGGCGCGCCGGCCTCGGGCACCGAGCTCAACGCCCGCACGATCTTCGCCGCTGCCGGGCTGAAATACGAAGACCTCGGGCGGATCGAATATCTGCCCTTCGCCGAATCGGTGGAGCTGATCAAGAACCGCCAGCTCGACGCCACGCTGCAATCGGCTGGCCTGGGCGTTGCCTCGATCCGCGACCTCGCCACCTCGGTCCCGGTCAACATCGTTGCCGTGCCGGCGGAGGACGTCGCCAAGATCGGCTCGCCCTATCTTTCCGTGGTCATCCCGAAAGGCACCTATGAGGGCCAGACCGATGATGTCGCGACCGCCGCCGTCGGTAATTTCCTGATCACCAGCGCCGATGTCTCCGACGAGACCGCCTACCAGATGACCAAGCTGCTGTTCGAGCATCTCGACCAGCTCACCGCTGCCCATGCCGCCGCCAAGGCGATCGACCCGGCCAAGGCGCTCGACGGCATGCCGGTGCCGCTGCATCCAGGCGCCGAGAGGTATTACAAGGAAAAGGGATTGGTGAAGTAAGGCGCCATCCCTCCCCCTTGAGGGGAGGGTGGCCCGCAGGGCCGGGAGGGGTCCTCGGCGACGCGCTCCACCGTTCAGGCAAAGGTCGAGGCAGTTGAGGTTACCCCACCCGTCCATCCGCCTTCGGCGGCTGTCCACCCTCCCCTCAAGGGAGAGGGACGCCCCCAGGAACCCCGCCAATGACCGAAACCCCGACCGTTCTTTCCACCACAGCCGAAATCCCTGTCGAAGGCCTGCCACCGGGCTTCGGCGAAGGCATCGCCGGCAAGGCGGCTTTTTTTATCGCCGTCGCCTTCTCCATCTTCCAGATCTACATCGCCGCCTACGGCAGCCTGCCGAGCCAGGTCGTGCGCGCCATGCATGTCGGCTTCCTGCTGCTGCTCGGCTTTGCCCTGATCGCCAATCTGCGTGCCAAAAGCGTCCCGGCGAAAGCAGTCTTCTGGACTCTCGGCGTGCTCGGCTTCGCCACCGGTCTGTACAACTGGGTATTCTATGCCGACCTCATCCGCCGCTCTGGCTTCCTCACCACGCCTGACCTGATCGTCGGCGCGGTGCTGGTCGTGCTGGTCTTCGAGGCGGCGCGGCGGTTGATGGGACTGCCGCTTGCCGTTATTGCGTTCATCTTTCTCGCCTACGCATTTGCCGGCAATCATCTGCCACCGCCTTTCATCCATCGCGGCTATGATTTCGCCCAGCTCGTCGACACCTTCGCCTATGGCACCGAAGGCATCTACGGCACGCCGATCTATGTCTCGGCCGCCTACATCTTCATCTTCGTCGTCTTCGCCGCCTTTCTCGAACGCGCCGGCATGATCGCGCTGTTCAACGATTTTGCACTTGGCCTGGTCGGCTCATGGCGCGGCGGCCCGGCGCAGGTCTGCGTGCTGTCCTCGGCGCTGATGGGCACCATTTCCGGCTCCGGCGTCGCCAACGTGGTGGCCAGCGGCCAGTTCACCATCCCGCTGATGAAGCGCTTCGGCTTCCGCTCGGCCTTCGCCGGAGCCGTCGAGGCGACCTCGTCGATGGGCGGCCAGATCATGCCTCCGGTGATGGGTGCGGTTGCCTTCATCATGGCCGAGACGCTGAACATTCCCTATGCCGCGGTGGTCAAGGCGGCGATCATTCCGGCGCTGCTCTATTTTGGCGCCTGTTTCTGGCAGGTGCATTTGGAGGCCGGCAAGGCCGGCCTGCACGGCATGGCCAAGGCCGACCTGCCCAATCCGTGGGATGCGGTGAGACAACACTGGCCGCTGGTACTGCCGCTCGCAGCACTGATCTACCTGCTGTTTGCCGGCTACACACCGGTCTTCGCCGGCACCATGGGCCTGGCGTTGACCATTGTGCTTATCCTCGGCACGCCGCTGGCGGCATCGATCGGGCCGCTCGCCTTCCGCGTCGTCTTCTGGCTGGCGCTCGGGCTTGCCGCCGCTTCCTTCATGAAGTTCGGCGTCAACATCCTCAGCCTGGTCATCGCCGTGCTGGTCGTCGCCTGCCTCACCTTCAAGGGCGGGCGCGAGACACTGCGCATATGCGTCGATTCCCTTGCCGAGGGAGCAAAGAACGCGCTGCCGGTCGGCATTGCCTGCGCCATCGTCGGCATCGTCATCGGCACGCTGACGCTCACCGGCATCGCCTCGACCTTCATCGGCTGGATCATCTCGATCGGCGAGAACAATCTGTTCCTGTCGCTGCTTTTGACCATGCTCACCTGCCTGGTGCTCGGCATGGGCATCCCGACCATTCCCAATTACATCATCACCTCGTCGCTAGCCGGGCCGGCGCTTCTGTCGCTCGGCGTGCCGCTGGTGGTCAGCCATATGTTCGTCTTCTATTTCGGCATCATGGCTGATCTCACCCCGCCCGTGGCGCTGGCCGCCTTCGCCGCCGCACCCATGGCCAAGGAAAGCGGCCTCAAGATCGGCATCCAGGCCACCAAGCTTGCCATTGCTGGCTTCGTGGTGCCGTTCATGGCGGTCTATACCCCGGCGCTGATGCTGCAGGACCCCGGCCCGATCGCCGCCCAGTTCGGCTATCCCGTCGAGGTCGCCTACATCGTCATCAAAGCCTGCATGGGCATCGTCCTGTGGGGCGCCGCCGCCGTCGGCTTTCTCGCCCGGCGCATGGCCTGGTGGGAACGCCTCGTCGCCTTCGCCGCTGGCGTGCTGCTGGTTGCGGCGCTGCCGCTCACCGACGAGGCGGGCTGGGCGCTGTCTCTTGCCTGGATCGGGTGGCACTGCTGGCGCGCGCGGCAGGCGTCACTGGCCAATTCGGCATGAGCCTCTGCATCGTCGCGGCCGGCAAGACGATGACGCTCGCGGTCGCCGCCTTCACGCTCTCCTGGAGGCATTCTGTGGAGAAGACCCAGTGGCAGGAAGACTGGAAGGTGCTGCCGTCCGGCCTGCAACTCGTCGAGGCACGAATCAAGGGCTCGGGCGCCGGCATGGAGCCGCCGCAAGGCTCGGCGCTGCGCGACGGCTGGTGGGTCTATGCGCCCCGGGTCGGGCCACAGCGGCGCCTGGTGCTCGCCGCCTCGGGCGCCACGGGTCAAGGCTGGACGCTGTGCACGGCTCAGGACTGCCGCGAATTTGGCAAGGTGGCAGGCGACACGATCTCGCTGGAGCCGTGCGGGTCGGAAGGCTCTAGCCAGCCACGGTAGCGGGCGATCATGCCGGCAAGCGGATGCGAGATATCGACATGGAAGCGGAAGCGGCCATCCTCCACCGTTTCGTAGGAAGTCGAGCGTGGACCGAGCCAGATCGGCAGCGGCAAGCCAAAAAAGCTCCAGCGGCGCAAGACCAGTGCCAGCCGGCCGTCCTCGGCAACCAGTGCCATCGCGAAGGTCAGCGGGCCGAAGCGTTCGCACAGCAGGCGCTGCGATCGACCCCGGCCTGCGAACTGTAGGCTCGAAAAACTGTGCTTGCCGAATGTCCGCGTCCAGGTCTCGCCGTCCTTGTCGGTGTCGAAGCGGACATGAACCGGGATGTCCTCGCTTGCTCCGGGGAAGCCGACCATCCAGGCCATTAGCCGGCCAAGAACATTGTGCCCGCGTTCTACGCTAGCGCGGCCTGCGGCCGTGATCGTACGGTCATGCATTGACCGAATTGCCTCGGGAAGGCCTTGCCAGGCGGCACCGAGCAGCTCGGTATAGAGCGGCTTGTCCTCGTCCGCGGCCCCGTTCCTGAAGCCGGTGTAGATCGTCCGCCCGGCGAACAGGGCCTCATAGTCCCGGAGCTCTAAATCGCGCACCGCCGCCCGTGCGCCCGGCGCGGGCTGATGTCCGGCCAGCACTTTGCGGACCAGCGCTTCAACCGCCATCGACGGGATCAGCGGCCCATCGTTGCCCTCGGCCAAGAGATGCCACGAGCGCTTGCCGGTGGCGCCCGCGCGGTCCGATCCCTCCACCTCGACGAACATGCCGCCGCGATGCTCGCCCCAGCGCAGCCGGTTCGTCGCCTGATGCATCAGCGGCGCCAGCGGCGAAAGCGAACCGATCAACCCGGCGCGCACCAGCCAGGCGAGGCCGATCAGGGCGCGGTGCAGCACCTCGGGTACCGGCCCGGCTCCCATCCAGATGGTCCTCGCCTCCGGCCAAAGCTCGGCCAGAGCACGCAGGTCCGGAACGTCGACCAGCGAGAACAGCGTGTTTCGAAGCGGCAGCTGGCCCGGCGGCGCGATAGTATAGCGCAGCTGCTCGGTAAACGGACAGCCTTGTTCGGGACGGCCATTACGAACAAGGCGCACCGGCTGACCGGTGTAACCGGCGATAGCGCGAATGACGTTTCCGCCGACACCGGCGAAGGGCGACGGCGCGATGCCGCCGCGAATTCCGTCGACCCGCGTCAGGTCCGAAGACAGGCGGCGCACAACCGCCGCCGTCAGCACCGGAAAGCTCGAGACTCCGGATAGCACGAAGACGCCGGCGTTTCGCGCCGCCTCGTCGAACGCAGAGACACCGGCGACGAAATCCGAGCCGTCGGCAAGATCGAGATAGTTGACGCGCCGGGCGATGCATGCCTCGATCAGGCCATAGCGTCCCTCGCCATAGGCCTGGAACGGACCGCTCGCGTCGACCACAATATCAGGCTCAAATGCAGCGAGTTGCACGGCGAGATCGCCGTCACGGTCGAACAGTGCCGGCAGCAGTTGCGCTGCCGTCGGGGCGCGCTTCTTGCAATACGCGTCAGCCTTGGCGAGCGAGCGCCCGGCGACGAACAGGATCAGATGGGGCTCGCCCTCCAAAAGCTCGACGGTGCGACCGCCAAAGGTGCCATAACCGCCGACGACAAGAACCTTCATCCGCAGTTCCCCCAAAATGCCCCGCGCCGCTCCCGGCCACGGCGATGAGCCTAGCCGATCAATCTTGCCCTCACCTCGGCGGAAGGGATTTCACAATTGTCCTTCTTGCCGAACAGGGCGTAGCGGTTCTTTGCGATGCGATCGTAGAGCCAGTCGCGAAGCGGGCGCGGCAACAACAGCAGGATCCGCGCCGCTCGCCATGGCCAGGCGAGTTCGGCCATGACGGCAACGAAACTGTCCAGGCGTGTGAAAGCCGCGCCATCGATGATGACGAGATTGGTCTCGTAGCGATCCGTCTGCAGCCCGTATTTCTTGAACAGCATCTCGCCGAGCGGCGATTGCGCCGTTACGAAATGGAAGTGGCCCTTGCGGTCGAGCTTTACCACCGTCCGCACAAAACCCGAGCACAACACGCAGACGCCGTCGAACACGATCAACGAGCGACTTGATTCGAATTCTGGCGCGCTCAGGAGAATGGTTCGGCTTGACGATCACGTGGCGCCCGGCAGCTGGTGTCAGGCGACACTAAGCCTGCCGGCGGCTGGATCAAAGCCCGGAATGTTAGAGGCTTGGCGTTGTCGCCCGCCGTCTGTCGGTCAGCGCAGGGCGCTCGGCGCGATAGGTCGTTGACCGGTTGTCGGCGTCGGGCCGGCAGATACGGCTGTCGTGACGGCTTTCCATGGTCATCATCAGTGCACGCTGATCCCAAGCGTGTTGCCACGGCGTGCGCAGGCGGGGCCTGGGCCGCGCATGTAATAGCGCTCGGGCCGATAGGTCGGCGCGACGAATTCGCGGATGGCGGCGGCATAGCCGGCGATTTGATTCCAGAAGCTCATTTTACTCGGTCCCTGTCCCGTTTCGGATGTCCCTTCCGAATTGCGGGGATCATAGCGTCCAGGCGTGAATAGTCGGTGAACGCGATGTTAATCTCTGGTCGAAAATGCCTTTGTTCATGGCTGCAATGCGGCTGATTCGCGGTGTTTCCGTGCTGTCCGTCGGCATTTCGCCCAGTGTGACTTTTGCATCACATATGTTTCGCCTGAATGTCGCCGAGGCGCGCGTTTGTTTCACTTTTGCTGCCACGGCGAAATTTCCGTGCACGTGGTCGAAAAACCAGGAACCCGCCCGTCAGCCGCACGTTGATTTCCCAGTGCCGGGACGAACCGGCTGCGCGGGCTGCAGCTTCCGGCTGGAGCCGCAGCCAAAAATCCGAAACAGCAAGAGCAATGGAAAGGCAAAGGACATGGGCTTCTTTTCGAAGGACATCAAAACACTCGACGATCTCTTCGTGCACACGCTGCGCGACATTTATTACGCCGAGAAACAGATCGAGAAATCGCTGCCGAAGATGATCGACAAGGCGAGTGATCCGCAGTTGAAAGCCGGCTTTGAGAAGCATCTCGCCCAGACCAAGGGTCATATTCAGCGTGTCGAGCAGGTGTTCGAGCTGCACGGCGTGAAGGCCAAGGAAGTCGACTGCCCGGCCATCGATGGCATTCTCGAAGAGGCCGATGAGGTCAGCGGCGACATCGCCGACAAGGAGGTCCTCGACGCTGCACTGATCGCGTCCGCCCAGGCGGTCGAGCATTATGAGATGACCCGTTACGGCACCTTGATTGCCTGGGCCAAGCAACTGGGCCGCAGCGACTGCGCCAATGTGTTGGCCAACAACCTCAAGGAGGAACAGGCAACCGACCGCAAGCTTACCGAGATGGCGGAAAGCAAGATCAACCTGCAAGCCGCCGAGTAGGGCCGCGATCGAGAATGGAGTTCAGGCAAGGCTGGGCCGAAAGCCCGGACTTGCCTTTTGCGCCGCCGGAACCGGAACGGACTTTGCCCGTTCTCGGTTGAACGTTGTCGCGCAGGGAGTTTGTCATGGCGCCGCGCCCCGCCTGGAGAGGGTATCTCAAGCTTTCGCTGGTCACCTGCGCGGTCGAAGTGACCAATGTCGTCACCCAGGCCGAAAAAGTTTCGTTCCGCGTGCTCAACCGCAAGACTGGCAACACTGTCAGGCGCGTCTATGTCGATTCGGCAAGCGGCAAGCCGCTCGATGAAGGCGACGAGATCAAGGGCTACGAGATCGGCGACGGCGACTTCGTCCAAATCGAGGAGGAGGAGATCGAAGCCGTCCAGATCGAATCCTCGCATACGATGAGCCTCGACGGGTTCATCGAAAAATCTTCGATCCAGCAGATCTATCTCGACACGCCCTATTATGTGACGCCTGCGGACGATGTCTCGGAAGAGGCTTTTGCCGTCATCCGCGACGCCATGGCCGCCAAGAAGACGGCGGGCCTTGCCCGCATCGTGCTCTACCGCCGCGAGCGTCCGGTGGTCATCGAGCCGCTGGGCAAGGGCCTGCTGCTGACGACGCTGCGCTATGGCGATACGGTGCGCAGGCCGGAGATGGTGTTCGGCGACATTAAGCCGGTGACGACCGACGCCGAGATGATCAGGCTGGCCGAACACATTGTCGATGAGAAACAGGCGAAGTTCGATCCTTCCGAATTCGAGGACAAATACGAAAACGCGCTGATCGAGTTGGTCCGCGCCAAGAAGGCCGGCAAGAAGGCACCGAAGACCAAGGCAGAACCGCGACCCTCCAACGTCGTCAATCTCTTCGATGCACTGAAGAAGAGCCTTTCGTCGGAGGCCAGCCCGCCGGCAAAGGCCAGACGCCCGGCAAAAGGCGCCAAGTCCAAAGCCGCCCGGCGCAAATCGGCTTAGGATCAGACCATGGCCGGCCTCGAGCAATATCACGCCAAGCGCGATTTCAAGAAGACCGCCGAACCGGCCGGTAAGCTCGCGCGCGGCAAGAAAGCCGTGCCGGGTGGCATCTTCGTCGTCCACAAGCATGCCGCCACCAGGCTTCACTACGACCTTCGCCTTGAGCATGGCGGCGTGCTGTGGAGCTGGGCGGTGACGCGAGGCCCGAGCCTCGACCCGCATGAGAAGCGGCTCGCCGTGCATGTCGAGGACCACCCGTTCGACTATGCGCCGTTCGAAGGCACAATCCCCAAGGGCCAATATGGCGGCGGCTCGGTCATTGTCTGGGACGAAGGCACGTGGGTCCCCGAAGGCGACCCTGCCAAAGGGATGAAGAAAGGCCATATCAATTTCGAACTGCATGGCCACAAATTGCATGGCGCCTGGCATCTGGTGCGGCTGAAGCCGCGGCCCGGCGAAAAACGCGACAACTGGCTGCTGATCAAGTCCGACGATGCCGCCGCGCGTCCCGGTGAGGACATTTTGCAGGAGGCGCCGCAATCGGTGAAATCCGGCCTGACCATCGAGGACGTCGGCGAAGGCAAGACCGCCGACGGCAAGAAGCCAAGCGTCTGGCAGTCCGACAGGCCGGCCGCCGGCAAAGCGAAGGCTGTCGCGGCAAGGCGGCTCGAATTCGTCGAGCCGGCGCTCGCCACGCTGGAGCGGGACGCCCCGCCCGGTAAGGACTGGCTGCATGAGGTGAAGTTCGACGGCTATCGCATGCAGGCGCAGCTTGCCGGTACCGAGGTGCGGCTTTTGACACGCACCGGCCTCGACTGGACCGACAAATTCGGTGGCTCAATTGTCGCGGCACTTGGCGGCCTGAAATGTACCGATGCCGTCATCGACGGCGAAATCGTCGTGCTGGCGGATAATGGCGTGTCGTCCTTTTCGCTGCTTCAGCAAGATCTGTCGGCGGGCCGTACGGACCGTTTCATCTACTATGTCTTCGACCTGTTGCAGCTCAATGGTCAAGACATCCGTTCCGAGCCGCTGGTCGAGCGCAAGGAAAGGCTGCGCAGCCTGCTCGCCGGACAGACCGAAGAGCAGGCCGTGCGCTTCAGCGACCACTTTGCCGAGCCCGGCAAGATCATGCTGGAGCATGCTTGCCGCCTGGGCCTCGAAGGCGTCGTCTCCAAGCGTGCCGATGCGCCCTACCGCAGCGGCCGTGTTCCCTCGTGGGTGAAGTCGAAATGCACGGCGCGCCAGGAATTCGTCATCGGCGGCTACACGCCGTCGGACAAGACCGGGCGTGGCCTGCGCTCGCTGCTGGTCGGCTATCACGAGGGCGGCAAGCTGCGCTATGCCGGCCGCGTCGGCACCGGCTTCACGGCCAAAGGCACCAACGAGCTGAAGAAAAGGCTTGATGCGCTGAAGACGACAACCTCGCCCTTCGACAGCGCGGTGCCAAGAGGCAAGGGGCTGGTCTGGGTCAAGCCCGAACTTGTCGGCGAAGTGGAGTTTCGCAGTTGGACGTCGGACCGTATAATACGCCACGCGTCCTTCCAGGGATTGCGCGAGGACAAGCCGGCGGAGGAAGTCGTGCAGGAGAAACCGAAAGCACGCTCAGCCACGGCAGAGCCGAAGCCAAAGCCCGCCAAAACCGCAGGCGCGGCGAAAACCTCGGTTACGCTGTCCCGCCCTGACAAGCTTCTGTGGCCCGAGGAGAACGTATCGAAGCAGGATCTGGTCGATCACTACGCGCTGGTCTGGCCGCGCATGAAGCAGTTCGTCATCAACCGGCCGCTCAGCCTCGTGCGGGCGCCGGACGGTGTCGGCGGCCAACGCTTCTTCCAGAAGCATGCCTCGGCCGGCATGCACGACAAGATCGCCGTGATGAAGGATCCGACCGACGGCGAGGAGATATTGTTCATCCGCGATTTCGACGGTCTCGTGGCACTGGTGCAACTGGGCGTCGTCGAGATCCATATTTGGGGCTCGACCACCGACGAGCTGGAAAAGCCCGACCAGATCATCTTCGATCTCGATCCCGACGAGGGCGTCGACGTGAAGGCGGTGCGCGCGGCGGCACTCGACATCCGCGGCCGGCTCGACGAACTGTCCCTGCCGAATTTCGTCAAGACCTCGGGCGGCAAGGGCTACCACGTCGTCGTGCCGCTGAAGCCGTCGGCGGATTGGGACGAGGTCAAGGGCTTCGCCCATGAGTTCGCCCGAGCGCTCGAACAGGCCGCACCCGACCGCTACACGGCGACGCTGTCGAAGAAGGCACGCACGGGCAGGATTTTCGTCGATTATCTGCGCAACGGCCGCGGCGCCACCACCGTCGCCCCCTATTCGTCGCGCGCCAAAAAGGGCGCCACGGTATCGATGCCGGTGACCTGGGCGGAGATCGAGGCCGGATTGCCGCCCAACGCCTTTCCGATCGGCGACAAGACGACGCTGAAGCGGCTCGGGCAAGCCGACCCCTGGGCGGATTTTTTCAAGCAGGCCAAGCTGCTCAAGCGCGACTAGTGCATGTCGCGCAAAAGTGTGCAGCGGTTTTGCGATAACGACATGCATCAAAACAAGGACCTAAAGCGCATCGCATGAGGCCGGTCGAACGCGACGCGCTTTAAAGCAATTCCAGGAAAAGTATGAAAAGGTTTTCCGTCCGGAATTGCGTCAAAACAAAAAGACAGAGCGGTTCGGCGTTTCCGTGAAACGACGAATGCGTACTAGCGCGTCGAAGCGATCTGTCAGGCGAGAAACGTTTTCTCGAAGGCCTGCTTGCCTGCCGGTGAAAAGATCACGGCACGGCTGTCCTTCTCGCGCCGCGCCCATTTCTCGGCGAGGATCTTGTCGAGAATGGCGGCGCCCAGCGTGCCGGCAAGGTGCGAACGCCGCACGCTCCAGTCGAGGCACGCCCAGCACACCGGTCGCCGCGCTTTGGTATGGATGTCGATGCCGATCGCGGCGAAATGCGAGGCGGCCGACGGCCCAAGCTGGATCTCCTTGTCGTCGCGCAGGAGCACTTGTCGAGCGACAAGACGGTCCAGCATCGCCACCGCTTGCTCGCCGGCGAGGTGGTCGTAGCAGACCCGCGCCACGCGCATGGCCGCGTCGCGAGGGCCGGGTCGCACCCTCTGCGGCCCGACAGCAGCAGCGACGCCGGTGATGGCTTCGATCATTCCTGCCACCTGCGGGCCGGCGAGGCCGTAATAGCGGTGCCGTCCCTGGCTCGCCAGCGTCAGCAGCCCGCCTTCCATCAGCTTCGATAGATGGGAGCTCGCTGTCGGAAGCGACACGCCGGCTTCGAGTGCCAGTTCGCTCGCCGTCAGTGCTGTGCCCCCCATCAGTGCGGACAGCATGTTTGCCCGCGCCGGATCGCCGACCAGGCTGGCAATGCGGGCTATGTCAGGGCCTTCGCGCATAGTTCGTTCCTCATCGAAGCATCCTCGTCAGACAAGCATTAATCTCGATGCAAATCAAGGAGACGACGATGCCTGCAAGGACCATTCTCAGCGCCGCGCCTGCTCGCCGGCCGTTCCCGTTAATTGTCTTGCGCCGCTTGCGGCTGTGGCTCCTGAAGCGGTGGTACGACCGTCATTCGCAGCGCCTCGATCTCGCCGAAATCGACGATCATCTGCTGCGTGACCTTGGCCTGACACCCGAAGACGTCCGTCGCGAATACGCGAAATCCTTCTGGCAGGCATGATCAGCGAGGGATTGCCTAGCATATCGATCTTCGGAACGTTTCGACCCGGCTCGAACTGTGGTCGCAAGAAACATCCACCCGCCAAGGAGGCGAAAATGACCATTACCTGCTTCATCCGCTACGAGATCGATCCGTTCGGCAAGGCGGCGTTCGAGGAATATGCCCGCAATTGGGGGCAGGCGATCCCGCGCTGCGGCGCCGATCTGATCGGCTATTTCGCGCCGCACGAAGGCTCGGCCACCACGGCTTATGCCGCCTACAACATCGACAGTCTTGCGGCCTACGAAGTCTACCGCGCCCGGCTCGCCGCCGATCCCGCCGGCAAGGCGAATTACGAGTTCGCCCGGCGGGAAAAATTCATCCTGAAGGAGGATCGCATCTTCCTCAAGCTGGCCTCCGCGCCGCATGGTCCTTTGGTGAAGCCATGATCGCCGTCATCTTCGAGGTCGAGCCGGCGGCGGGCAAGCGCGAAGCCTACCTCGGCATCGCCGCCGACCTGCGGCCGCTGCTCGACGGCATCGACGGTTTCCTGTCGATCGAGCGCTTCCAGAGCCTTGCCGATCCGAACCGCATCCTGTCGCTGTCCTTCTGGCGCGACGAGGAAGCGGTGAAGGCCTGGCGCAACACGCAGGAACATCGGCAGGCCCAGAAAGCCGGGCGCGGCGGTATCTTTGCCGACTATCGTTTGCGCATCGCCCACGTCGTGCGCGACTACGGCTTGACCGAACGCGCCGAGGCGCCAGCAGACAGCCGGGTGGTGAACGGATAGGGGCTGCTATGCATTCCCGATCAGCACCCCTGCCGCAAACACCAGCGCGCCACCCAGCACCACCTGGAAGGCGGCGCGCCAGAATGGCGTCTGCATATAGCGGTTCTGCACGAAGGCGATCGCCCACAGCTCGAAGAAAACCACCACGGCGGCGACAATGGTCGCCGTCCAGAAAAGCGGGATGAGATAGGGCAGCGCATGGCCGAGCCCGCCCAGCGTTGTCATGACGCCGACGGTCAGACCGCGTTTTGCCGGCGAGCCGCGGCCCGACAACTTACCGTCGTCGGAGGCCACTTCGGTGAAACCCATCGAGATGCCGGCGCCGATCGAGGCAGCAAGCCCGACCAGAAAGGTCTGGAACGTGTCGTGCGTGGCAAAGGCGGCGGCAAAGATCGGCGCCAGTGTTGACACCGACCCATCCATCAGCCCCGCCAGCCCCGGTTGTACGTAGGTCAGGATGAACTGGCGCTGCTCGGCCGCCGCCTCTTCGTCCTTGACCGCGCCCGGCACATGCTTTTGTTCGAGCCGCTGCGCCAGTGTCTCGTGGCCCTGTTCTGCGATCGCCAGATCGTCGAGCAGCTTTCGCGTCGACGCATCGCCTGTGCGCTTGGCCGCCTCGACATAGAACAGGTAGGCCTGCCGCTCCATGGCCTCGGCTTGGCTGCGCACATGATCGACGCCGAGCGGCCTCACCAGCCAGTCCGGTTTGCGCTCGTAATAACCCTTCACATGTTCGCGCCGGATCAGCGGTATCCGCTCGCCGAAACGCTTGCGGTAAAGCTCGATCAGTGAATCGCGATGGCCGTCCTCTTCCTCCGCCATCTCTTCGAACACTTTGGCCGATTGCGGAAAGCTTTCCGCCAGCCCGTCGGCATAGGCGCGATAGATGCGCCCGTCATCCTCCTCGGAGGAGATGGCGAGCGCCAGGATCTCCTGTTCCGAGAGCGATTCAAAGGAACGGCGGCCGAGGCCGAAAACGCGGGAAAGCATGAGAAATTCACCCTAGTTTAGAATAGTTCTAAACTATGACCTTGCACGTCGCCGGTCAATCGTGCGTGCTCCACTCATGCTCAAAAGCTACAGATTTCGAAACCCCGAGCAGGTCGTCGTTTGCTATCGGTGAACGTTCACTTATATAACCGAACCTGAACCAAGAGAAAGGAACCCGCAGATGCCGGAAAAACAGCAGCCGTTTGATCCCAAACCAGTCCTCGACCTGATCGCCAACATCGAGGCGGATCTGCAGCGCCTGAAAGGCCTGGTCGAGCAGCAGGTCGAAAAATTCGATCCCGCCAATCCGCACAACAAGGCTCCCGATGGCAAGTTGACTGAGGAGGGTGTCGAGTGCTGCTATCGCCTGTTCGACGAGGGCAAATCGCGCTATTCGGTCGCCCAGCAGATGAAGATCTCCTTCGCCGCCGCCACCCACCGCTTCAACACCTGGCGTAAGATGGGCGGTCCCAAACGGCAAAAGACGCTGTTGGGGTGAGGAGCGGCGGCCAAGCCGGTCAATCGGCAACGATTTGTCGATTGAAGCGACGACCGCATGGCGGAGAGACGAGGAGGCGGCAGGTGGCAGGCACGCTCCTCTCCTGCCTGCAAGACGAATTGTAACCGTCACATTTTTTCATTGGTGCGCGGCCTCCCTTTCCGTGCACCATAGGCGGTCTCATTTCTTGCAGGACCTCGCCATGACCACCCCTCCCGGCATCGCCGATATCCGCAGCGCAGCAGCGCGATTGTCCGGCCTGATCGTCGAAACGCCGCTGATCGAATCGCCGGAGCTGAACAAGCGCTTCGGCGCCAGGATCCTGTTCAAGCCCGAGACGTTGCAGCGCACCGGCTCCTTCAAGTTCCGCGGTGCATACAACAAGCTCTCCTCGCTCTCGGCGGAAGAACGCGCTGGCGGCCTCATCGCCTTCTCGTCGGGTAATCACGCGCAAGGCGTTGCCGCCGCAGCGGCGATGTTCGGCGTCAAGGCCGTCATAGCCATGCCCACCGATGCGCCGGCGATGAAAGTCGGCAATGTCAGGAAGATGGGCGCAGAAGTGATCACCTTCGACCGGGTCCGCGACGATCGCACTGCCGTCGTCCGTTCTTACGTGGAAAGGGGCATGGTCCTGGTGCCGCCCTACGACGATCCGGCCATCATCGCCGGCCAGGGCACGATCGGCCTCGAATTGATGCGCCAAGCACAAGCGCTTGGCGTCAGCCTGGATGCGGTAGTCGTTCCCTGCGGCGGCGGCGGGTTGAGCAGCGGCATTTCGATAGCGGTCAAGGACGCCTCACCTGGCACCGCCGTCTGGGCCGTGGAACCCGAGCATTTCGATGACACACGCCGCTCGCTGATCAAAGGCGCCAGGGTGTCGAACGCGCCCGGCCACACCTCGATCTGCGATGCCCTTCTCGTCGCCGAGCCGGGCGCGATCACTTTCGAGATCAACCGCAAGAATCTCGCCGGCGCCATTACCGTTTCCGACAAGGCGGTGGCACAGGCGATGCGCGATGCCATGGCTTGCCTGAAGCTGGTCGTCGAACCTGGCGGTTGCGTCGGCTTGGCCGCGCTGTCGTCAGGCGAGATCGACCTTGCCGGGAAATGCATTGCCGTGGTGCTCTCCGGTGGCAATGTCGATCTCAGCACCTATGCCGAGATCATTGCTGCCGGCTAGGATAGCAACCAGTTCCAGGTCATGTGCCGATTCGAGGTGCTTGAGCGTCCGTTGCGCCCGGTCGAACCGGTACCCTTCAAAGACTGAGATCAATGAAACTGTTCTTCAGCCGCAATCCCAATCCTCGCCTCGCGGTCGCGGTGGCACGGTATCTCAAAGCCAAGGTCGAGTTCGAATTCGCCTCTCCCTTCGCTCCGGGGCAGGCCGAGCGCTTTCGGCCGCTCAATCCAAATCTTTCATTGCCTATCCTTGTGGGCTTGGGAAAAAGCCTCTGGGAGGCCGACGCCATAGCCTGCCGGTTTTCACGCGACACGCATTCGCATTTCTGGCGCACCGGCGACGACGAGCCCGAGATGATCCGATGGCTGAGTTGGGGCAAAGAGAACTTCGCAAGAGCCTGCGACGTCGTGCATTTCGAACGCGGGACCAAACAGCGCTATGGGCTCGGCGCGATCGATCAGGCGCGGGTTGAGGAGGGCCTGAGCGACTTCAGCACCGCCGCCGCAATACTTGATGCCGAGCTTTCCGAGCGAGATTGGCTGGTCGGAAGTTCGGTTTCCTATGCCGACTTTCGAATGGCGACGTTTCTGCCCTTCAACGACGTCGCCCGATTGCCGCTCGATGATTATCCTTCTGTCGGTCGCTGGTATCGGCAGCTTGAAGAAATCGACGCCTGGCGCGATCCCTTCGAAGGGCTCAATGCGCCTGAATTGGCGCCGGTCCCGGGTCAGGCCAAGCCGGTGTGAATCTCGGTCATTTGCACAAGCGGATCGAGTTCGACCCTAATCCAACGTCCGGCGGAACCGCACCAGCGCCACGCCGGCGAACAGCGCCACGAACACCACCAGCCAGCCGATCTCCGTTGCCACCGCCGGCAGCTCGGCGCCCTTCAGCATCACCGCGCGGATGATGCGCAGGAAATGCGTCAGCGGCAGCACCTCGCCGAAAATCTGCGCCCAGTCCGGCATGCCGCGATAGGGGAACATGAAACCGGACAGCATGATCGACGGCAGGAAGAAGAAGAAGGTGAGCTGCAGTGCCTGCATCTGCGTGCGGGCAATCGTCGAGATCGTATAGCCGAGCAGCACCAGCGCCAGCACGAAGATCAGGACGGCCGTCAACAGCAGCGACATCGATCCGGTGAAGGGGATGGCGAACAGAAGCTTCGATGCCGCCAGCACCACCAGCACCTGCACGGCGCCGACCGCCAGATACGGCAGCACCTTACCCAGCATGATCTCGAGCGGGCTGGACGGCATCGCCAGAAGGTTCTCCATCGTGCCGCGCTCGGTCTCACGCGTCAGCGCGATCGAGGTCATCATTACCATCGTCATCTGCAGGATGACGCCGAGCAGGCCGGGCACGATGTTGTATTGCGATACGGCTTCCGGATTGTAGCGCCGGTGCACTACGACCTGGAGCTGGCCCCGGGCAGCTTCGGCCGCTGTCTCCTGCATGCCGCGCGCCCTGAGCAGCGCCTGGTTGGCAACGGTGCCGAGCGTCGAGATGGCGCCGCTGGCGACGGCCGGGTCGGTCGCATCCGCCTCGATCAGGATCTGCGGGCTGTCGCCACGCTCGACCCGTCGGGCGAAATCGGCGGGAATGGTGACGACGAAGGCAACGTCGCCGCGCGCCATCAGGAATTCGGCTTCGGCGGCACTTTGCGCGACATGGTCGAAGCGGTAATAGCCGGTGGTCTGCAGCGCCGAAACCATGGCTCGCGTGTAAGGATCGCTGCTCATCGCCACCAGCGCTGCCGGCAGGCTCTTCGGATCGTTGTTGATGGCATAGCCGAACAGCACCAGCTGCATCAGCGGCACGCCCAGCATCATGGCGAAGGTGATGCGGTCGCGCCGCATCTGGATGAACTCCTTGATCAGCAGCGCACCGAGCCTGGCGAAGGAAAAGACGCTGTTTATCCCGTTCTTCATCCCATATTGTCCTTCGAACCGGACATGAACTGGATGAACACATCCTCCAGGCTGGTCTCGCCGGGCGAGACCCTGACGCCCTTGTGGTCTTTCTCGACGTCGGCGAGCGCTGCCTGAAGCGCCGTCCTGTCGGAGCCGACTACATGCAGCGCCGCGCCGAACGGCGCCACCTGGTCGACGCCTGGGCGGCCATGAAGTGCGGCAGCGACCTGATCGAGCCGCGGCCCTTGCAGGACGAAGGTGGTCAGCCCGGCATTCCTCACCACGTCCTCAACCGTGCCGGTGGCCAGCATCTTGCCATAGGAGATGTAGCTGATGCGGTGGCAGCGCTCGGCCTCGTCCATGTAATGGGTGGAGACCAGCACGGTCAGCCCGCCGCTCGCCAGCCGGTGGATCTCGTCCCAGAATTCGCGCCGCGCCTTCGGGTCGACGCCAGCCGTCGGTTCGTCGAGCAGCAGCAGTTTCGGCTTGTGCATGATGCAGGCGGCCAGCGCCAGCCGCTGCTTCCAGCCGCCGGACAAGGTGCCGGCCAGTTGGTTTCTGCGTGATGTCAGGCCGAGCTCCTCAAGCGTCTTGGCCACATGTTCGTCGAGCGGCTTCAGCCGGTAGAGCCGTGCCACGAATTCGAGATTCTCGCCGATGGTGAGGTCTTCGTAGAACGAGAATCTCTGCGTCATGTAGCCGACTTCGCGCTTGATCCGCAGGCTGTCGGTGCGGATGTTGAAGCCCAGAACCGTGCCTTCACCCTCATCGGGCGTCAGCAAGCCGCACATGATGCGGATGGTCGTCGTTTTGCCCGAGCCGTTCGGCCCGAGGAAGCCGACGATCTCGCCCTCGGCCACGGTCATCGTCACATGGTCGACGACAGTCTTGTCGCCGAAGCGTTTGACCAGGCCGTGCACGTCGATGACGTTCATTTTCCGATGTCCGCCAGATCGACGTCGACGATCTGCCCGGGCTGCAATGCGCTGGCGTCGCCTTCCGGCCGCGCTTCGACCAGATAGACCAGCTTTTGCCGGGTCTCGAGCGAGTAGATCACCGGCGGCGTGAATTCCGGATCCGGCGACACATAGCTGACGCGTGCCTTCACGCCCGATCCGCAACCATCGCAATGGACGTTGAGCAGCGTGCCGACCTCGACCGAGGAGAACGCGCTTTCCGGCACATAGACGCTGAGCTTCACTGCGCCGTCCGGCAGTATGGAGATGACCGGCGCGGTCGGCCCGGCTGTATCGCCGGGATAGCGGATGACATCGTTGACCCTGCCGGGCGAGGGCGCCGTGAGCACACGCTTCGACAGTCGCCATTGCGCTTGCTCCAGCGCCGATTGCGCCTGCCTGACCTGATTGTCGGCGGCCTTGATCGTCTCCGGCCGTGCCGGCAGGCCGCCGACAGCGAGATTGGCTTCCGCCTGGCCGACCTGCGCGTTGGCCGTCTCCAGCGCCGCGGAAGCCGTATCATAATCGGCCTGCGTGCCGGTGCCGCGTTTGAACAGATCGCTGGCGCGGCTGTATCTGCGTTTGGCGTCGGCGGCCTGCGCTTTGGCCATGTCGACCTGCGCCCTGAGCACTGCAATCTCTTCCGGCCGCTTGCCGACCTGCAGGTCGGCAAGTTGCGCCTGGGCCTGCGCGAGGGCCGCCTCGGCCTGCGCGATGGCGATCTTGGCGTCGGCGTTTTCCAGCGTCACCACCGGCGTGCCGGGCGCTACGCGGTCGCCGCGCTTGACCGCAATCGTCTCGACCTGGGCCACCTCGATCGGCGCCAGCAGCACATAATCGCCCTCGACGTAGCCGACGGCGAGCGGTGCTGCCGGCGCGCAGGCGCTGAAAAGCTGGGCGGCAAGCGGCAAAGAACAGAGCAGGCTCATGATCCACGATCCTTCCGGACAGCCAAATCGCGCCGAGCTAAAATCGCGCTGAGATTGTCGGTTACTGTTGCCGCGATCTTGCCGGCCTCGTCATCGCCGATCTCGCGCCAGCCCATCCGGCGCATAACCGCCTCGCGGCCGATGCGGAAATAGACGACCTGGCCAATCAGCGTGAATACGGTGAGTTTAGTGCGCTCGCTCTCGGCCGGCTCGCCCGTCGACTGTTCCCAGATCAGGCAGAGCCGGTGATGCGCCGGTTCGAACACGCCGTCATAGATACGGTCGAGCGCGGCGGTTGGATGCGACAGCTCACGCAGGACGAACTGTACAATCTCGCCGGCTTCCGGCCTTGCCGCGATGAAGGCGACCATCCGCTCCAGTGCGACGGCTAAATGTGCCCGCGCGGCCTCGGTGTCCGCCAATGCCGCGGGCGGCGCTTGCAGATTGCCGATCGCCTGGCCCGCAATGGTCTGGATGGTGTCTACGATGTAGTCGGCCGCCGCGTTGCGGAGCCCTTCCTTGCCGCCGAAATGATAGGCGATCGAGCCGATATTGGCCTTGGCCTCAGCCGCGATCTGGCGCGTCGACGTGCCGTCGAAACCCTGGCGTCCGAACAGCTTCAGCGCCGCGCGCACGAGGGCCGTCCGCGTCATATCCGCGGCAGTCTTGGGCGCTTCATGAGGAAGGCCGCTGGCACTGGACGATTTGATCATGGTCTATACTTTAATCAATCGAATGATTAAAGTCAACTACGGTCAAGCGGCTTGCCAACTCTGGCCGTGCGCGCTTTAGTGCCTCGCCATGGGCAAGGAAATCGAGCGTAAATTCCTGGTCTCAGGTGAGGAATGGCGGGGAATGGTCAAGGCGGACATTCATATCCGTCAATTCTATCTTGTCGCCGAGCCTACCCGCACGGTGCGTGTGCGCATCAGCAATGATGCCGCTGCCAAGCTGACGCTCAAGTTCGGCAGCCAGGCCCGCGAGCGCGATGAATTCGAATATCCGGTGCCTTTGGCGGAGGCGCAAGAGATGCAGGCCTTTGCCATCGGACGTGTCATCGAGAAGACACGCCACCATGTTAGACACCGCGGCTATCTCTACGAAGTCGATGTCTTCGGCGGGACGCTTGCGGGGTTGGTGATCGCCGAGCTCGAGACGCAGGAGGATGTACCGGACGAAATGCTGCCAGATTGGCTCGGCCGCGAAGTCACCGGCGAGCCGAGATTTTACAACGCGTCGCTCGCCCTTGGGGGGATTCCGGAGATCGTCGCATGAGCTTTCGTATCGATCCGCGCATGTCGCTGACCGGCGAGGTCAGGCGCATCCTCGCCGAGGAGATCGGCAGGGCGCTCGTTCATCTGGACGCGGCGCATGACAGGCCCGAACAGGCGCTGCACAAGTGCCGCAAGCGGTTGAAAAACGTCCGCGCTTTACTGCGCCTAGTTCGTTCCGGGGACGAAACATTCTGCGTGACCGAGAATCAGTGCTACCGCCAGGTGGCGGCCCTGCTTGCCGGTCCGCGTGAGGCGACTGCGCTGGTCGAAACAATCGACCGGCTGGCGGCAAGCTTTCCCGAGCAAAGTGCCGGCGGCGGTCTCGGTGCCGTCCGCGACAGGCTCGTCGCGCGCCAGCATGAGCTGCATGTCGGAGCGGGCCTCGACGCTGCGATAGGCGCGGCGGTTGCCGCTTGCGAGGAAGGTGTCGTCCGCATCGACAAGCTCGCTTTGCCCGACCAGCCGGAGCAGGCTGCCGACGTGCTCGCCGAAGGCGCGCGCATCACTTTGCGCCGCGCCAGGAAAGCGCTGGACAAGGCCGCTTCGCGCGGCGCGGCCGATGATTTTCACGATCTGCGCAAGGCGGCCAAGACGCATGGCATGCATCTGTCGCTGCTCGGCAGGCTGTGGCCGACGCCGATCAAGACGCGGCGCAAGGCCGTCGACGAACTGGGCGAGCGGCTCGGCGAACTGCACGATGTGCTCGTCATGCGCGCGCTTCTCGATGCCGAGGACCAGCCGCTTGGCCCCGCTGAGGAGACGCGGTTGCTTGGCAAGCTGCTGAAGCGCTCGGAAAAGGGCCTGAAAAAAACCTGCCTCGCCGAGGCGGCCGAGCTTTTCGGCGACAGTCCGAAGCGCTCGACGAGGAAGCTCGCCCGTAAGGTGCGCGAGGATCTCATAGCGGTACCGCACGAAGACGCCGGCGCGCCTGGCGTGGGCTGATCATGGTCTAATTTGTCGCCCTGTGGTAATCGCCGTCTGGCATGACCGAGCCCGGCGACACGCTTCTGGACCGACTTGGCCGCTGGCTTGCCGGCCGGCTGCAGGAGGAATCGTCCGGCTACGAGCCTTACACGCCGTCGGACGCCGAAACGCTACGCCGCACGCTCGAGCCCGGCGACATCCTGCTCATCGAAGGCAACCAGAAGATCTCGGCGGCGATCAAATACCTCACCCAGTCGACCTGGTCGCATGCCGCCTTTTATGTCGGCGATGCATTGCCGGAGCCCGAGGACGGGTCGGAACGGCGGCGCCTGATCGAGGTCACGCTCGGCGATGGCTGCATCGCCGTGCCGCTGTCGCGCTACCGCAGCTACAACACCCGCATCTGCCGGGCGAGCGGCCTGGCTCCCGACGATCGCGAAGCGGTCGTCGCCTTCATGATCGGCAGGCTGGGTCTCAGATACGATCTCAAGAACATATTCGACATGCTGCGCTACTTCTTGCCGACGCCGCCGGTGCCGGTGCGCTGGCGCCGCCGCATGCTGGCTTTCGGTTCCGGCGACCCGACGCGCGCCATCTGCTCGTCGCTGATCGCCGAGGCTTACGGCCAGATCCGCTACCCGATCCTACCCGAGATTACCCGCGCGCCCGGCCGTGCCTCGGCCCAGTCGAGCTATTCGCGCAAGGAAATCCTGCACATCCGCCATCACTCGCTCTACACGCCGCGCGACTTCGACCTGTCGCCCTATTTCCGCATCGTCAAGCCGACGCTGGAATACGGCTTCGACTACCGGCAGATGGTCTGGGATGACAAGGCGGTCGCGGCCGCTCCGGAGACGAAGACCGCCGGATAGCCGCTCGATCTTGTGGTTTGAGCATGGGGCCTCCGAGAACCGGTTTTGCGGCCGATACTCTGGGGTAAGAAGCTCAGTCAGACTGGCTGCCCCCGAAGCGGCTTCAGCATCAATACAGGCAGTTCGTGCGAACCAACAGCGTGAAAGGATCGAGCTCAAATTCCTTCAGAAGGTCGCTGCCGAACAAGGCAAGCCACCGCTCTTGCGCCTCAAAGGCCGCCTTCTCGCGTTCTTCCGCGCATGCAAACTTCAGCCCGGCCACGGTTTGGACGTGATGGACCAACTCATGCACAAGTACCGACAGCTCCGCCGGGGTGCCGCCTGTCCAGCCCTCCGGCAAGAAGATAGTCCGTGCTTCGTCATCGTAGATAGCAATAACAGTGGGCTGCTTGCCAACATTGTCCGGACTGGCAAAATTGGGGCTGCTGTTCCAGCGATCCGCCGCCACGTCGCGAAACCGCAAACCTGCCATCCTGCGCGCAGGTACGAAGCTTACCGCCGGGGGCTCTTCGATCGACGGAAGGCCGAGTTCAGACGAAAGCCATACCGCTATTGCCATTAGCGCGGCCGGCTGCGAGCGGTCAGACATCTTCATGGGAGCAAGAGCACCAGGTGCGCCGGGCAATTGGATGCCGGGCCGGGCGGGATCGGGTCCCATAAGCTCCGAGTCGCCCGCGGGCGCGGCAAGCGTCGCTGATGCTACTACACCGGGTGCGCTGAGCAATTCGATATAAGGCAGGACCAACGGCGGCAATCCTGAGCCTGGATCGGCATTGGGTCCTCTAAGCTCCGGCTCGTCCGCGGACGCGGCAAGTGTCGCCGCCAGGATCACGCTTAGGACGCAAGGCAAGCATGCCCTTAAGAGCGCGCTCATGGTCACGACCTCCTTGATCGGCAGCGCCATCAATTTGGGAGACACCGCCGTGATGAAGAAACAACGCCACGAAAGAGCGTTCAGGTTTGCATTGCGGTCAACGAATGCGACGGCTTCGCGACGTGCTCCCGTAACCTGCGAAGCGATGCATAAATTACTGGCCGGTGTCCCGTGCGCACCTCCTGACGCCGGCCCCGGACTGCAAAGCAGCCTGGATAATCACAGGCTCACCCTACGCAAGCCGATGTCCATGCACATCGGCACGGTCACCCAATTTATAGGCGCCGCTTGCCTAGTGTTCGCGGCTTACAAGGCGTCTGTGGAGGACAGCAGCCTAAACCCAAGAATCCGACCTCAGTCGTTCCGTGATTTGACCTAGGCCGGCAGACGTCGTCCGTTTGCGGCGGCCGCAACTCGATTGTCCGTCCGCGCGCCTGCGTCGCGCGGATGTGGCCCGATCGGCATGATCACCGGGAACGGCGTTGCGCCGAACGCAAACGTCCATTTGTAGCCGACCAGCCCGTCTTCGGGCGTCGTGTGCTGGTCGTGATGAGCAAGCAATTTGGCGCGCTCCGCCAATTCCTCCGCCTCGCGCCTGACCATTTCCGCCGTTTCCGGCCGCATCCGCCTGGAGAAGCTGACGAATGTCGCCTCGCGCTCAAGATGGGTGATGGCCCAGCCGATGAAATTCTTGTTGGTCATCTCGAACAGCGGCCGCAATGGCCCGTCGAAATTCCACTGGATCGGCGCCTCGACCAGCAGCCTTGCCGACAGGCCGCCACCAAGCGCGACTAGGCCGAGTTCCTCGAGGTCGCGCAGATAGAGGAACATCGAAGCCTCGCTCAACCCTTGTGAGCGCATGATGCCTTCTGGCGTGAATTTCTCGGAAAGCATGACGAATACGAACAGCAGTGCCGGCCGCCCGGCGAGCCTGCGCTCGATCTCCGGCGCGATCCGGTTGGCAGGTCCCGGTCCCCTGTTCATCGAGCCGAGCACGTTCTCCAACTCCACGCCGGCGGCATCGCAGATCTCGATCAGCCGGTCGAGCTTGCAGTTGCGCTCATGGAAGATGCGCTTCACCGTCGGCTCGGAAACGCCCATCCGCTCGGCAAGGACACGGTAGGTCACGCCCTTGGCCTTAAGCGTCCGCTTCAGCGCTTCGAAGATCGGGCCGTTCATGGGATGCACCTCTTTTACGCGATTTGGTATCAGCCTTCGGTACTAGTCCCGATACATCTTCCCGAAAAGTATCGAAAAGCCTAGCTCTCCCCCATTCCATTACAGGAGACTAGCCATGAAGAGCCTCTTCACCTCGATACTTCTCGCTCTGGTCGGCATCGCCGCCGCGCCGGCAGTTCAGGCGGCCGAACTCTGGCGCGCTACCGGGCTTGAGCAACCGGAATCGGCGCTGTTCGATGCCGCCGGCAAACGCATCATCATCTCCAATATCGTTGGCAATCCCGGCGACGCCGACGGCAATGGATACCTGTCGGTCCTGTCTGTGGACGGCAAGATGGTTACGCAACATTGGACCGACGGCATGGACGCGCCCAAGGGCATGGCGATTGCCGACGGCAAACTCTACGTCGCCGACCTCACCCATGTGCGCGTCGTCGATCTCGCAAGCGGCAAGCTAACATCGACGATCCACTTGCCGAACGCGGTCTTCCTCAACGACGTGACCGCCGACGCGTCCGGCAAGGTCTACGTCACAGATATGCTTGCCGATACGATCTATCGCATCGACGGCGACCGGCCCGAACTGTTCGTCAGGGATGCGGCGCTTGCTTCGCCGAATGGCATCTTCGCCGATGGCGGCCGGCTGATCGTGGCTTCCTGGGGCAAGGGCATCAAGCCCGATTTCAGCACCGCGGAGCCGGGCGGCCTGCTCTCGGTCGATCTCGCCACCAAGGCAATTGCGTCACTGCCCGGCGCAGAAAAGTTCGCTAACCTCGATGGCGTCGTCGCCATCGGCGGCAGCGTTTACGCCACCGCGTATATGACCGGCACGCTCTACAGCTACAAAGCCGGCGGCACGCCGCAAGCGGTTGCGACGTTCAAGCCGGGCAGCGCCGACATCGGCACCGACGGCAAGTCGACAATCTTCGTGCCGCTGATGAACGACGGCGAGATCGCGGCATTAGGCCTCGACTAAGCCAGCCATCGGCTCAGGCGGCGGGCGCGGCTTTCTTCAGCTGCGCCCGCGCATCCGTGATCGAGGCGGCATAAGTCACCAGCGGCCGCTTGACGCCGTGGTTGATCAGCATGCGGCGTATCTGCGGTGAAGCGCCTAATATAATGAAGCGAACGCCGGCGCGGCTGGCCTTGTGGGCCGCGCCCTCGATGACATTGGCCGCCGTCGAATCGAAGAACGGCACCGCCGAACAATCGAGGATGAAGTTCCTGCGCTGGTCGGCGATGCGGTCCAGCACCGTGCCGACGGTCGAGGCGGCGCCGAAGAAGAAGCCGCCCGATATCCGGTAGACGACAGTATCGGCATCGCTCGCCTCGCTGGAATCATAAGCGCTGGCGCGGTCGGCGACGTCTTCCTGCACCAAGGATTGATGGTCCGCCTCCACCGCGATGCTCTTGGCCATGCGGTCGATGAACAGGATTGAGCCCAGCGCAAAACCGACGACGATGCCTTCAGTCAGGTCGCGGAAGATGACGATCAGGAACGTCGCCATCAGTACCAGCGCATCGCCGCGCGAGGCGCGCAGCAAGGTGGCGAAGGCCTGTTTCTCGAACATGTTCCAGCACACCACCGCCAGCACGCCGGCAAGTGCTGCAAGCGGGATATAGCTGGCCAGCGGTGCCGCCACCAGCATCAGGGCAAGCAGGATGGCCGAGTGCATCATGCCTGAGACCGGTCCATGCGCGCCGGCCCGTACATTGGTCGCGGTGCGGGCAATGGTGCCGGTGGTGCAGATACCGCCGAACAAGGCGGAGGCGATATTGGCGAAGCCCTGCGCCACCAACTCGCAATTGGAGCGATGCCGCCTTCCGGTCATGCCGTCAGCGACGACGGCCGACAGCAGCGATTCGATCGCCCCGAGCAGCGCAAAGGCGATGGCGTCCGGCAGCACGTCGATTATCCTGTCGAGGCTGAGCGGCGGGAAGGCCGGCCATTGCAGGCTGCGCGGGATGCCGCCGAAGCGCGTGCCGATCGTTTCGGCCGGCATGGCGAGCAATGCCACGACGAGTGATGCCAGCCCGATGGCAATCAGCATGGCCGGCCACTTCGGCCGAAACCGCTTCAACAGCGCAATGGTGATGATGGTCAGTGCCGCCACCGCGGTTGCGGCGAGGTTGATTGTTCCGGCCGCCTCGCCGATGGCCATCAGCTTAGGCACCAGCGGCCCCGGTTCCTTGCCGGCGAGCTTCAGCCCGAAGAGTTCGACGATCTGGCCGGAGAAGATGATGACGGCGATGCCGGCGGTGAAGCCGACGGTCACCGGATACGGGATGAACTTGATGTAGGTGCCAAGCCCGAGATAGCCGATGGCAAGCAGGAACAGGCCGGCCATCATCGTCGCCAGCAGCAAGCCGTCGACGCCAACTCGCGCCACCGTCGCAGCCACCAGCACAATGAAGGCGCCGGCCGGGCCGCCGATCTGGAAACGGCTGCCGCCAAGCGCCGAGACCAGGAAGCCGCCAATGATCGAGGTGTAGAGCCCGCGCTCCGGCGTCACGCCTGAAGCAATGGCAATTGCCATCGACAGCGGCAGCGCCACGATGGCGACAGTCAGCCCGGCGATGGCATCCGCCTTGAAGTGCGCGAGCGTATAGCCCTCGCGCAGCACCGTCACCAGCTTCGGCGTGAACAGTTCGGAAAATGTCGGCCGTGCCGGTTGATGCACTGCCCGCCGGGTCTGATCCATCGAGTGCCTTCCCCATGAAACCAAGGAGGCGGCGGGATCGTCGGCAGGACTGTCGGCGGTCGCCGTCGCGACTTGGAGCGGCGTGCGTCCAAATCGACGCACAGGTACGCTCCAACACTTTTGAACCGCGCATTGGACTATCCGAAAATCGATTTCGATTTTCGGCGATGCGGCAGTACCGTCAGCCTTGCGGGTTCTGCGGCGTGACAGGCTTGAGGCGAACGCCCCTGCCGCCACGCTCGCTCGCCTGGTTGTCGCCGATCAGCTCGACCCCGGCCTCTTCAAGGGCCTGGATGACCTTCATCAGCGTATCGACCACGCCCCGGACCACGCCGTCGCTCGCTTCCATGCGCTGAATGGTTGGAAGCGAAACCCCGGCGCGCTCGGCGAGCGTCTTCTGATCGATGCCGGCCAGCGCCCTCGCGGCACGCATCTGCGCGGCAGTGATCATCGGCCATAACCCCCGTCTGAGTCTGCGATATCACGTGTAATACCTTCATTATGATGGTTCAAGCATCATCTTGCATATGTGAAACATGCAGCACTCTTTGCCAGCCGATGCGCTAGCATGCTACAATTTCGGCATCGTTTGGCGGGACATCCATTGCGATCCCGATTTCACAGGCAACGACTCAAAAAGGATGAGCAGGTGAAGATATTCAATGCGTTGGCGACCTCGACAGCCTTGCTGTCGATGGTTTTCCTGCTGGCAGGCTGCGGTCATGGCCTGATCAACAGGCTGATTTGACCGCAAATCGACTGACATGAGTCAGGTGCCGCCGGCCCGCCCGAGCCATCGCTGCAGGAACCGGGCCGCAAGCCAGCACAGCATCGCCCAGGCAAAGCCGGCGCACCAGCCGGCCAATACGTCGGAGGGCCAGTGGACGCCGAGATAGATGCGGCTGATGCCGACCACCACCGTCGTCAGCACCGCCAGACCGAGCACATAGATCTTCGTTGTCCGCCCGGGCAAAAACCGCGCCGCCATGCTGCCCAGCGTCAAATATGTCACCGCCGACAGCATGGCGTGGCCGCTCGGAAACGAAAGTGATGCCACGTCGGCGAGATGCGAGACCAGATCGGGGCGCGGCCGATCTATATCGAACTTGAGCACGCTTGACAGGACCTGGCCGCCCGCTACCGCGATGAACATGAGAAGCGCCGCGCCTGGCCTGCGGATGAGGAGCAGATAGACGATCATTGCTGCCGTGATCAGCATCAACACGCTGGCGCTGCCGAGGCTGGTGATGTCGCGCATCGCTCCTTCCAGCCACGCCGGTCCGATCGGATTGTCGGGTTGGCCGGCCTTGCGGAAGGCAAGCAGGATTTCGGTATCGAAGGCATGCGGCGTAGTGGCCCGCGCCATCTCCATTAGCTCCTCGAACCCCCACAGCCCGCCGGCAATGATCAGCCCGGCCAGCAGAACCGGGAACTCCAGCCAGTTGCGCAGTCTGCTTGCGGTCTTCTTCATCGGCCCGATCGCAGTTACAGCCTTTGCAGATAGGGTCCGAGCGTGATCAGCGCCACAGCTGCGATGGCAAGCACGATGCCGGTCGCCTGCAAGGCATTGACGCGCTCGCCGAAGAAGACCAGCGCCACCACATTCACCGACACCAGCTGGATCACCGCTGACAGGCTGAACGACACCGACATGCCGAATTCACGGATCAGCCTCAGCATGATCAGATTGCCGAGCGAATAGAGCGCCAACGTCAGCACGATCTTGCCAAAGCTCGGCGCCAGTCCCCATTGCTTCGCCGCCGTCGCCGCAAGCAGGAAGATCACTGTCGAAATGCAGAGCTGCCCAAGTCCCCAGAAACTCACTTTTTGCTCCTCCCGATGCGGTCCTTGCGCGCCTGCCGCAGCTCTTGTTTCCGAAGCGCCGGTCGCGGTCAAGCGGGGCTGATGTTGGGCACGAAATCGCAGATGGCAATTAGCCGGCATGTCATCAAACTGTGACCTGCCGGCGATACCGGATTGGCCAGGCAACACGCTCCAGCAATCTATCCAGCCAGAGGCAGGCCCCTATGACCGAACATCGCACCCCTGACGCCCATTTCCGCACCAGCCTGCTCGAGGAAAACGATGGGCCAGGAGCCAATCCCAGCGACAACCGCACCATGGGTGAGATCATCGCCGCGCGGTTCTCGCGCCGCGGCTTCCTCAAGGGCTCGCTTGCCGTCTCGGCCATAGCCGCTACCGTCAGCCCGCTGGCGCTGATCACCGCCGACAACGCCCGCGCCGCCGAAGGCTCCGCCTTCGCTTTCGACGAGCTCGAGGCCGGCATCGACGACAAGCATCACGTTGCACCCGGTTATGACGCCGACGTGCTGCTGCGCTGGGGCGATCCGCTGTTCGCCGATTCGCCGGAATTCGATCCGACAAAACAGTCGGCGGAAGCCCAGGCCAGACAATTCGGCTACAACAATGACTATGTCGGTTATATCCCGATCGACGGCTCGGCCGAGCACGGCCTGCTGGTGGTCAACCACGAATACACCAATCCGCACCTGATGTTTCCGGGCCTCGTCACCATCGTCGATGGCAAAGCCAAGCAGGCGCCTCTCAGCAAGGAACAAGTCGACGTCGAGATGGCCGCGCATGGCGGCACCATTGTCGAGATCCGCAAGGAAGCCGGCAAATGGCAGGTCGTTCGCGACGGCAAGCTCAACCGCCGCATCACCTCCAACACCGAGATCGCGCTGTCCGGCCCCGTCGCCGGCCACGACCGCGTCAAGACCAGCGCCGACCCGACCGGCACGAAAGTTGTCGGCACCGTCAACAATTGTGCCGGCGGCGTCACGCCGTGGGGCACCTATGTCATGGCCGAGGAGAACATCCACGGCTATTTCTCGGGCGAGCTGCCGCAAGGCCACAAGGAAGCGGCCAATTACAAGCGGCTCGGCATTCCCGAAGGTGCTTATGAATGGGCAGCGCATTACGACCGTTTCGACATCGGCAAAGAGCCGAACGAGCCGAACCGCTTTGGCTGGATCGTCGAGGTCGACGTCCAGGATCCGACTTCGGTGCCGAAGAAGCGCACCGCAATGGGCCGCTTCAAGCATGAGGGCGCCGAATCGATCGTCGCCAAGGATGGCCGTGTCGTCTTCTACCTCGGCGACGACGAGCGCTTCGACTATGTCTATAAGTTCGTCACCACAGGCAAGTTCAATCCGGACGACCGCGCCGCCAATATGGATTTGCTCGACGACGGCACCTTGCATGTCGCCAAGTTTGCCGACGACGGTTCGGTCGAATGGCTGCCGATCGTCTTCGGCCAAGGGCCGCTGACGGCGGAGAACGGCTTTGCCAGCCAGGCCGACGTGCTGATCGAGACGCGCCGCGCCGCCGACCTGCTCGGCGCCACCAAGATGGACCGCCCTGAAGACATCCAGCCCAATGCCGCCAACGGCAAGGTCTATGTCATGCTGACCAACAATTCGAAGCGCAAGGCCGATCAGGTCGACGCCGCCAACCCGCGTGCCGAAAATGCCTTTGGCCACATCATCGAGATCGTCGAGGACGGTGGCGATTTTGCCGCCACCAAGGGCAAGTGGGAGGTGCTCTTGAAATGCGGTGATCCCTCGGTTGCGGCAGTCGGCGCCACCTTCTCGACCGCAACCACGGCCAATGGCTGGTTCGGCATGCCGGACAATTGCGCGGTTGATTCGACCGGCCGCCTCTGGGTCGCCACCGACGGTCAGGGTCCGAAGGCCACTGGCCGCACCGACGGTCTGTGGGCGGTCGATACGGAAGGGCCGGCGCGGGCGACCTCAAAACTGTTCTTCCGCGTGCCGATCGGCGCCGAAATGTGTGGTCCCCTGTTTGCGCCGGACGACCAGACCGCTTTCGTTGCCGTCCAGCATCCAGGCGACGGTGGCGAGGACTGGGAGGCTTTCGGCCGTCCGTCCTACTATGAGGATTTGTCGACCCGCTGGCCCGACTTCAAGCCGGACATGCCGGTGCGGCCGGCGGTCGTTGCCATCACCAGGCAAGGTGGTGGCAAGATCGCGGTCTGACACGCAGCAAGGTCTTGCAGTCTCAAGGAAGGATTTCGGCGATACGAAATCCTTCCTTTCCCGATGCGGGATGCATCCATGCTACGCATTATGCGCCGACGAATCATTCGGTGCGCTGAACCACGGCCACATTCATTGTGCTTCGCAACCTGAAGCCAATGGACTCGTAAAGTCTAATGGCCGTGGCGTTGCTGGCATAAGCGTGGAGATAGGGAATTTCGTCGCGCGCCACTATCCGGTTTGCCACGAATATGGACAACAGCTTGCCCAGGCCACCGCCGCGAAATTTCGGATGTGAGCACACTCCGCTGAGTTCGGTATAGCCAGGTTGCTTCATGCGCTCGCCGGCCATTGCTGCAAGTCTGCCCTCGATTTTCACACCCCAAAAATCGCCCAGGCTCAAGGCTTCGAGCGTGAATGGGCCAGGCTTGGTGACCAACGCCAGAGCCAGCATCTCAGCGGCGTCGTCTCGCGTCAGACGTTGCACGCGCCCGTCGGACACGATCTGCAATGGCTGCTCGGCAATCATCTGAACCCCGGCCGCGGTCGAAGTCGCGGAAAGCCCCGTGGGCAGAGCAATGGCGTCCGCTTGAAGCAGGATCACACTCTCGCCCGGGGAGACAAGCTTTTCGAGCGCCCGCAGGCTTTCCGCGTCGTCCGCGCCAGTGGCGGCGAAAGGAACAATCGACGGCCGATGTCGCCTGGCGAGGTTGCCACCTTGCGCGAAGGCCTGATGTCGCGTCTGAAGCGCGCTCCAGATCGGGCGGTCAAGCAGGTGTTTCATTGCACGGCATCTCTCGGTTTTGGTGCACGACGGTCGAGAGGAGCCGCGGCGAGGCCGTCCTCGATGGCGGCCAACTGATCGAGAAGCGGCCCCGAAAGATCCGCGCACAGATCCGCGACGGCGTTCTCGATGCGCGGCCAGACCTCGCGCTTTGCGACATCGACCAGCCGCCGGCCGTCCCTGGTGAGGGAGACGATCCTGCGCCGCTGGTCATCGATCGACGGACTGACCTCGAGCAATCCCAACTCGGCGAGAAGCGAGACGCTTCGCGTTACGCCTGGCTGCGCGATGCCAAGGGATTGCGCCAGTTCCCCGACAGGCAGGGGGCCTAGCCTGTCGAGCGCGGCCAGCAGTGGGTACTGGCTCGCCTGAACCGGAACATCCAGCCGGTCGAGAAGGCGCTGCGCCTCCGCTTGCAGTTGCTCGCCTATACGCTTCATCCTGCTGCCCAGGCACAGGAAGCCAAGCGATCGTATGACGTCTTCCATAGGCCAATCCGCCTCGCGATAAATCATAACATGATATATAACAAAACATGAAGGTCAAGGGGCTATCGTTGCAGGGGCTGCACTCAGTGCTGTTTCCGTTGATCGATAAGGCTGCTTTGCTTGGCAAGGCCAATCGATCAGTTGCGCAGCCGGTAGCCGGTTCTGAAGATCCAGGCGACGATCGCTATGCAGACAAGCAGGAAGACCACCGTCATGCCGAGGCTGACGCCGACCGAAACGTCGGATTTGCCGTAGAAGCTCCAGCGGAAGCCGCTAACCAGGTAGACCACCGGGTTGAACAGCGTCACCGTGCGCCAGATGCCGGGCAGCATGTTGATCGAATAGAAGCTGCCGCCGAGGAAGGTCAGCGGTGTGATGATCAGCAGCGGCACCAGCTGCAGTTGCTCGAAGCTTCTTGCCCAGATGCCGATGATGAAGCCGAACAGGCTGAAGGTCACGGCCGTCAGCACCAGGAAAGCGAGCATCCAGAACGGATGCTCGATCGTCAGCGGCACGAACAGCGAGGCCGTCGCCAAAATGATCAGGCCAAGCACGATCGACTTTGTCGCCGCACCTCCGACATAGGCGATGACGATCTCCAGATAGGACACCGGCGCCGACAGCAATTCGTAGATCGAGCCGACGAATTTCGGAAAGTAGATGGCGAAGGAGGCGTTGGAGATCGACTGCGTCAGCAGCGACAGCATGATCAGCCCCGGCACGATGAAGGCGCCGTAGCTGATGCCGTCGATCTCGGTGATGCGCGAGCCGATGGCCGAGCCGAAGACGACGAAATAGAGCGACGTCGAAATGACCGGCGAAACGATGCTCTGCAGCACAGTGCGAAGGGCGCGCGCCATCTCCACCCGATAAATCGCCCATACCGCATGAAGGTTCATGGCCGCGCGCGGGTTCATGCCTGTTTCCTCACCAGATTGACGAAGATCTCCTCGAGCGAGCTGTTTTCCGTATCGATGTCGCGGAACTGGATGCCGGCCGCCTCGAGCTCGCGGATCAGCGAGGCGACGCCCGGCCGTTCGCTCTGGTTGTCATAGGTATAGGTCAGCTGCCCGCCATCGGGCGAAAGCTCCAGCGCGTAGTGCGAAAAAACATCGGGAACGGTGGCCAACGGGCTGCGCAGTTCCAGCACAAGCCGTTTGCGGCCAAGCTTGCGCATCAGCTCGGCCTTGTCCTCGACCAGCACGATCTCGCCGCGGTTGATGACGCCGACGCGATCGGCCATCGCCTCGGCTTCTTCGATGTAGTGCGTGGTCAGGATGATGGTGACGCCGTCTTCGCGCAGCCGGCGCACCATCGCCCACATGTCCTGGCGCAGCTCGACATCGACGCCGGCGGTCGGTTCGTCGAGGAACAGGATTCGCGGCTCGTGCGACAACGCCTTGGCGATCATCAGCCGGCGTTTCATGCCGCCGGACAGCGTGATCGCCTTGGCGTCCTTCTTGTCCCAGAGCGACAGGTCGCGCAGCACTTTTTCGACGAACGCCTTGTCCGCCGGCTTGCCGAACAGGCCGCGGCTGTAATTGACCGTCGCCCACACGCTCTCGAAGGCATCGATGGTCAGTTCCTGCGGCACCAGCCCGATCAGGCCGCGCGCAGCGCGGTAGTCGCGGTTGATGTCATGGCCGTCGACCGTGACGGTGCCCGACGAGCGGTTGACGATGCCGCAGACGATCGAGATCAGCGTCGTCTTGCCGGCGCCGTTCGGCCCCAGCAGCGCAAATATCTCGCCGCGCACGATATCGAGATTGATCTCCTTCAACGCCTTGAAGCCGGTGGCGTAGGTCTTCGTGACCCCGGAAATCGAGATGATCGGCTGCATGGCTGAAAACGGCTGCTTGAAACAGAGTTGTTGATTTAATCCGCTGAATGTCGGTGCGCAAATCCGGATGTCAATGGCGCTCCTGACAGTTCTGGACATCGAGGTTCGCCGGAATAGGCAACACCCGCCTGGTCGTCCAGCAAAATTCCACGCAAAAGCAGATTAACCGGCACTGCGGCGTTCCGCCTCGCGGCGGGACGCCGCTTTGACCGCCCGGCGCATGAAGCCTATCCTTGTACAAACAAGCAGCAGCTGGAGCCGCCATGGACCCGCTCATCCTGTCGCGCATACAGTTCGGCGCGAACATCTCGTTCCACATCCTGTTCCCGGCGATCACCATCGCGCTCGGCTGGGTGCTGCTGTTCTTCAAGCTCCGCTACAACGCGACAGGCGACTCCGCCTGGATGCGCGCTTATTTCACCTGGGTTAAGGTATTCGCGCTGTCCTTCGCCATGGGCGTGGTTTCCGGCGTCACCATGAGTTTTCAGTTCGGCACCAACTGGCCGGGCTATATGGAGACGGTCGGCAACATCGCCGGCCCGCTGCTGGCTTACGAGATCCTGACGGCCTTTTTCCTCGAGGCGGCGTTCCTCGGCATCATGCTGTTCGGCTTCCGCCGCGTCTCAAACCGCGTCCACACGCTGGCGACGGTGCTGGTAGCCGGCGGCACCACTCTGTCCGCCTTCTGGATCATCGCCCTCAATTCGTGGATGCAGACGCCGGCCGGCTTCGAAATTCGCGATGGTGTTGCGCACGCCACCGACTGGTGGGCCGTTGTCTTCAATCCGTCCATGCCCTACCGGCTCGTTCATATGCTGCTTGCTTCGGGGCTGACCGTCTCGTTCCTGATCGCTGGCCTGTCGGCGCTGCGCTATCTCTACGGCGATCGCTCGGAATCGATGTGGAAGGCGCTGCGCACCGGTGTCTTCGCCGCCGCGATCCTGATCCCGATCCAGATCTTTGCCGGCGACCAGCACGGCCTCAACACGCTTGAACATCAGCCGCAGAAGATCGCCGCCATGGAGGCCAACTGGAACACCGGTCCCAACGTGCCGCTGGTGCTGTTTGCGCTTCCCGACGAAGCGGCCAAGGAGAACAGGTTCGAGCTCACCATTCCCGACGGCGCCAGCCTCATCCTCAGGCACAGCGCCGGCGGCATCGTACCGGGGCTGAACGATTATGCCGGCAACCATCCTCCGGTGTTTCCGGTGTTCTGGGGCTTTCGCATCATGGTCGGCACCGGCCTGTTGATGCTCGTCGTCTCCTGGTCGGCGGCCTTCTTCCTCAAGCGTCGCCACAGCCTGCCTAAGCCGCTGGCGCTGGTCATGGTGCCGATGGCACTGTCCGGCTGGCTGGCGACGCTGGCCGGCTGGTACACCACCGAGATCGGCCGCCAGCCCTGGCTGGTCACCGGCGTGCTGCGTACCGCCGATGCTGTCGGCCCGGTCGCCGGCAGCCATGTCGCGCTGTCGCTCGCGGTCTATCTCATCCTCTACGTGCTGCTGCTGATCGCCTATCTCGGCGTGTTGGTGCATCTGGCATTGAAGGCGGCGAAGGATGGTGACACCTCGCCGCTGCCGGGCGTCATGAACAGGCCGCTGTCGCAGCCGGTTGCGCAACCGGGAGAAACATCATGAGCTTCGACTGGCCGACCCTGTTGCCTCTGATCTTCGCCGGCCTGATGGGCCTAGCCATCCTGATCTACGTCATCCTCGACGGCTTCGATCTCGGCATCGGCATCCTGTTCGCCGCAGCCGAAGACACCGAACAGGATACGATGATCGCCGCCATCGGCCCGTTCTGGGACGCCAACGAGACCTGGCTGGTGCTGGCGGTCGGCCTGCTGCTGGTCGCCTTCCCATTGGCGCACGGCACCATCCTGACCGCGCTCTACATTCCGGTTTTCGTGCTGCTGGTCGGCTTGATCCTGCGCGGCGTCGCCTTCGATTTCCGCGCCAAAGTGCCGGCCGGCAGGAAGCACCGCTGGAACCGCATCTTCTTCCTCGGTTCGGTCATCGCGTCGCTGGCGCAGGGCTATATGCTCGGCGTCTATGTGCTCGGCCTCGACGTCGGCCCTGGCGGCATGGCTTTCGGGGCGCTGGTGGCGCTCTGCCTTGCCGCCGCCTACGCGGCGATGGGCGCGGCCTGGGTCATCTACAAGACGGAAGGCGACTTGCAGAAGAAAGCGGTGCTGTGGCTGCGCACGGCACTGGTGCTGACCGCGCTCGGCATGGTTGCAGTATCACTGGCCACGCCCTTTGCCAGCGCGCGCATCTTCGACAAATGGTTCGTCTGGCCGGCCATGCTCTATTTGTCGCCGTTGCCGATCCTGTCGGCAGTGCTGTTCCTGTGGCTGTGGCGCCAGACCTTTCATCTGCCGAAGCCCGACGATCGCCACGCGCTGCTCCCGTTCCTGACATTGGCCGCGATCTTCACGCTTGGCTTTGCCGGGCTCGCCTGGTCGTTCTACCCCTTCGTCGTGCCCGATCGGCTGACCATCTGGCAGGCTGCTTCGGCACCCGAAAGCCTGGCCGTCATCCTGGTCGGGACAGTCGTCGTGCTGCCGATCATCATCTTCTATTCGTTCTTTGCCTACCGCGTGTTCGGCGGCAAGGCGACGGATCTGACCTATGACTGACCGGCTTCGCCGGCGCCGGCCGAAACAGAATATTCATCTTCAAGCGGAATAACCTTCTCTGGCCGGCCCAGCAGAATCGCCGGCAGAAGAAGGGCAACAGAATGACCCCCTTTTTTGCGGCGAGACAGGATCGGCTGTTGCTGATGCTGATCCGGACGGTCGCGCTGGTCGGCGCACTCGCGCTTGCAGGCCTGCTGCCGGCCATGCCGCAGGCGCATGCGCAGGACGCGGCCAGCTGGACCGGCGTGTGGGACACGAAATGGCGCGGCGGCGGCGCCCAGATCAAGTTCGAGCAGACCGGCGCCGACGTAAAGGGCGTCTACCCCCTTTACAGCGGCCGTATCGAGGCGAAGGCCGAAGGCGACAAGCTTGTCGGCCACTGGTTCGAAGGCGACCGCCAGGGCGCCTTCACCTTCGTCCAGTCGCCTGACGGCGAAAGCTTCATGGGCCGTTTCGATGTCGCCACCGCCGAATGGTGGACAGGCGTGCGCGTCAGCGCCGTCGAGGACGTCCGTGTCGACCAGTCGAGCCCGATGAGCACCATGCGCTCGTTCCTGCAGACGATGAACGAGAGCGGCGCCGACAACGTGCCGCGCGCGACCGGCGGCGGCATGGGTCTTGCCGGTCTGGCAGCGGGCCTCGTCGACGTCACCGAGGCCGACCGCGGCGGCCTCAACATGCCCGATTACACCAAGCTCCTGTTCACCGTCATCGACAACGCGACGTTCCGCCTGTGGAGCCTGCCGCATGATACGATTGCCGGCGACGAGGTGACGGCGACGCTCCCGCAATATGGCACCAGGGTTTCCTTCGATCTCACCTTTCGCCGCAAGAATGGCGAGTGGTCTATCGTCGGGCCGCCACTTGGCCAGCTTCAGGCCAAGCTCGCCGAATTCCAGGAAGCGCGTGGCGAAGCCGTCGACATGGTCGACGATCCGAGCAGGCTCGCCTCGCCACGCGATACGTTCAAGGTACTGTTGAGCGGCCTCACCGAGGCCGGCGATCCGGCACAGGCGGCGCTCGACCTGCGCAACTACAGTCAGGCGGTGCGCGGCGACGAGGCGTTCCTGCTCGAGCGCTATCTCAAAAAGGTCATCGACCGCATCGGCTATGTCTACTGGCAGGAGATCCCCGACGACCCGAAGAGCAACACCCCCTTCATCTATTTCGAGCATCCCGCCGGCAACATCGTCATCGGCCCGGTCGAGACCGAGAAGGGCAAGATCTGGCAGTTCACGCCCGAGACGCTCGCCCACATCCGCGCGCTCTACGCCGACGTGGAAGACGTGCCGGTGGCGCCGGAGTTCGCTGCCTTCGCCAGCACCGACCCGTTCTTCATCGCCCGTGGCCTCGCCCGCGAGATCAGCCCCGGCCTGCTCACCCGCGCCGGACCGATGGAGCACTGGCAGTGGTGGATGCTCGGCCTTGCCGCAGTGGCCGGCATCGTTTTCGGCTTCATCGCCAATGCGCTGATTTCCTTGATTGTGCGAAGGACGGACAGCTCGGCCTTCTTCCGCATCGTCGAATGGGCGGTGCGTTCGATCGTGCTTGGGTTCTTCCTGCTGTTGACGCTGCGCCCGCTCGGTCTGCCGCAAGTGGTCGCCGCCCCGGTCAAGGCAATCGCCTGGAGCCTGATCGTGATCGGTGCCGTGCCGGTGGTCTGGCACCTGATCGGCAAGGTCGCCGAACACTATCGTGGACTGTGGCAAGTGCCCGGCTACCACGACACGCTGATTTCGCTGTCCACCGGCGTCGCGCGCGTCGCCGTGCTGGTCGTCGCCTTCCTGCTGTTGGCCGAAGTGCTCGCCATTCCCTACGAAGGCGTCATTGCTGGTCTCGGCATCGGCGGTCTGGCGGTGGCGCTGGCGGCGCAGCCGACGCTGCAGAACTTCCTCTCCGGCCTGACGCTCTATGCCGATCGGCCGGTCAGCGTCGGCGACTTCTGCAAGTTCGGCGACCAGTCCGGCACGATCGAGCATATCGGCATGCGCTCGACACGCATCCGGTCGCTCGACCGCACGATAATCTCGGTGCCGAATTCGGATTTCGCCGGCATGCAGATCGAGAACTACGCGCATCGCGACCGCACCCGGTTCGCGACGACGCTGCAGCTGCGCTACGAGACGACGCCCGATCAGCTGCGTTACGTCCTGGCCGAGCTGCGCAAGCTGCTGATCGCCCATCCGCGCGTCATCGACGAGCCATGCCGCGTGCGCTTTGCCGGCTTCGGCGCCTATTCGCTCGACATCGACGTGTTCACCTACGTCAAAACCGCCGACGTGGCCGAGTTCCAAGCCATCCGCGAGGACATCCTGTTGTCCATGATCAACATCATGGATGATGCCGGCGCGCAGTTCGCCTTCCCTTCGTCACTGGAATACAGAGCCACCGACCTTGCGATCGACGACGAAAAACGCATCGCCGCGGAGAAAAGGGTCAGCGATTGGCGCGAGACGGAAAACCTGCCTTTCCCCGAGTTCAGCCAGATCGACAAATTCGCGTTCAACAACACACTTGCCTACCCGCCTGAGGGCTCGGCGCATTATCGTGAGACAGAGCCCGACCCGGACTCGGCCGAGGCAAAGGCGACGCTGGAGAAAGTGCGCTGGAGCCTGCCCTGGAAAAAGGGGAGGTAGTTTCGAGACGTTGGCGGGACAGCACCCCCCTCTGGCCTGCCGGCCATCTCCCCCGCAAGGGGGGAGATTAGCAGTTTCAGCGCTCCGCTCGTCCTGAACGTTGGAGATTTGGCGAAGGTCGAGGTGATAGCCGATCTCCCCCTTGCGGGCAGGGGAATCGCATATGGCGATTTTGGGGTTGAGTTTAGGCTGAGAAAGGATTCTTTGGAGAGGCAGTTGAGCGAAGGAGCGACTGCCATTTCCTGCCTCGAGAGCTACTTTGGCGCGGTGCCTGATCCACGCGCGCCCAACGCCACGCACCGGCTTGGCGACCTGATCGTGATGATGATCGCAG